>CAMVQS010000020.1 GCA_947169685.1 uncultured Prevotella sp.
CCGTCGTGTTCAAGGACATGTCCAACGGCGATATGTTCCTCTCGCGTTCTACTGCAAAGACAAATGATACTGTAGAATTCGAAGGCGAAACTTACCCGGTGGTAAAAATCGAAATTTCTAACACCTCTCACCCGTTCTATACTGGTAAGAGCAAGCTTGTTGACACGGCTGGTCGCGTTGATAAGTTCATGAGCCGCTACGGTAAGGCTGCGAAGAAATAAGATAAACCAACTTAGAGAATTAGTAAAAGGGCGCTTTCCTGTAGTTGCATATGCTGGAAGTGCCCTTTTTCAGCTACTAACATAACTAAAAACGAATCCTATGAAAACAAAAAACATTTTACTGATGGGCGCTCTGGCCATGATGATGGCCGCATGTGGTAACGATGATGACATTACTACTCCTGTTACGCCAACTCATGAACAGGAGCAAGATGCCAACAACACCAACCACAACCAGACCCTTACGACCCCAGAAGCATGGAGACTTGAGTTTCCAAAGCTGAAGGGCACCGGCAGTGTCGTGATTGTGCACAAAGCAGTATTAAACGATCCGAACAGTAAAGATAAGGGATCCTATGAGACAGGAATTAACTACAGTGTCGAGTGGGACACAAACATACACGCACAACGTTGGTCGTGCTATCAGATGTATGCAAACATCAGTAATGGCAATGTTTCTCGCTATTCCGTCTCTCCTAAAGGAAGTCTGACATCTGACAGTCAGTATCCCAACGACATTTTTCTTTTAAGCAATTATCAGTTTACCGTCGATCCCTATTGGAATTCTGGTTACGACCACGGGCACATATGCCCATCTGCCGACCGTCTTGGGGCATACGAGGCGAACTATCAGACGTTCTTCCTGACCAATATGCATCCACAACGCCATGCATTTAATGCTGGTTTGTGGGAGAAAATGGAAGGTCAAGTGCGCACATGGAACCGCAGCAACTTTCGTGACACGCTGTATGTCTGCAAAGGTGGAACCATTGACAACGAAACAAATATCATCAAATACATAGGTACTGGAATAAATAAGATTCCTGTACCCAAATATTTCTTCATGGCCATTCTCTGCAAGAACTCCGAAGGCTACAAGGCACTGGGATTCTGGGTGGAGCACAAGAATGAGGATCACTCCATGGATAAACTGGGGGACTATGTGGTAAACATCGACGAACTGGAGCAAAAGACCGGAATCGACTTCTTCTGCAACCTGCCAGACAACATCGAGAATCAAATTGAGGCTCTTGCCGTTGACAACGTAAAACGGGCGTGGGGATTGAATTAAAAACTTAATTTACCCTAAATGTTTGCAAATGTCAAGGAAAATATGTAAATTTGCGACAAAAAGCAAACATAACCCAATTTTAACATAAAAATGAGAACAATTTACGAATTCACTGTCAAGGACAGAAAAGGAAAAGACGTATCACTGAAAGAGTATGCCAACGAGGTGTTGCTCATTGTTAACACAGCTACCAAGTGTGGCTTCACGCCCCAGTATGACGAACTGGAGAAGCTCTATGAGAAGTATCACAGTCAGGGTTTCGAAATTCTCGATTTCCCTTGTAACCAGTTCGGGCAGCAGGCTCCTGGCACAGACGAATCCATCCATGAGTTCTGCAAATTAAACTTTGGTACGGAATTTCCACGTTTCAAGAAAATCAAGGTCAATGGTGACGATGCCGACCCACTCTATAAGTTCCTGCAAGAGGAAAGAGGTTTTGCCGGTTGGGACATGGAACATCCCATAGCCCATATTTTAGATGACATGTTGGCAAAAGCTGATCCTGACTACAAACAGAAGTCTGACATTAAGTGGAACTTTACCAAATTCCTGATTAACAAGAAAGGTATGGTTGTAGCTCGGTTTGAGCCAACAGAGAAGATAGAGAACATTGAAAAACAGATTGAAGAACTGTTGAAATAATGGAACATACAAAATGCTTAATCATTGGCAGCGGGCCGGCAGGCTATACCGCTGCCATTTATGCGTCACGCGCCAATCTGAGTCCCATAGAATACAGTGGAATGCAGCCTGGTGGACAGCTGACACAGACCACAGAGGTTGAGAATTTTCCGGGATATCCCCAAGGCGTTGACGGCAACCAGATGATGATGGACCTGCGCGAACAGGCAGCCCGCTTCGGAGCTGATATCCGCGACGGTAGTATCACAAAGGTTGATTTCTCTAAGGCTCCCTATAAAGTATGGGCTGAGGACGGAACAGAGATTGAAGCTGACACAGTCATCATTGCCACTGGCGCATCGGCCAAGTATCTGGGTCTTGATGACGAACGAAAATACAATGGGCAGGGCGTTTCGGCCTGTGCTACCTGCGACGGTTTTTTCTACCGCAAGAAAACAGTAGCTGTAGTGGGCGGTGGAGACACAGCATGTGAAGATGCCCTATATCTGAGTCATCTGGCCAAGCAAGTATATATGATTGTACGCAAACCTTTCCTACGCGCCTCAAAGGTTATGCAACAACGTGTCAAGGAAGCAGCAAACATAGAGATACTCTTTGAGCATAACACATTAGGTCTGTTTGGTGAGAACGGCGTTGAGGGTGCACACCTTGTCAAGCGCAAAGGAGAACCCGACGAGGAAAAGATTGACATACAGATAGACGGATTCTTCCTTGCCATCGGCCATAAGCCCAACACAGACATCTTCCGTGAATGGCTCGACACCGACGAAGTGGGCTATCTGAAGAAGATTGACGGAACACCACGCACCAAGCTCCCTGGCATTTTTGTAGCAGGCGACTGTGCCGATCCTGTCTATCGGCAGGCCATCACCGCAGCCGGAACAGGTTGTCAGGCTGCCATTGAGGCAGAACGTTACCTACTTGGACAATAAATAACAACTTGTATAAAAGGAAAAAGGCCTCGCTTCACAGCGTGGCCTTTTTCTTCTCAATACTTTTTAAAAAACTAAATTAATCAACCATAAACCTTAACCATTAAAAAAATCTTTCTGATGCAAAAGTACAACAGTCTGACAAATAAAACAAATATTTTGACGGAAAAAAGGTTTAAAATTCGGTTAATTCGCGTTTTTTCGACCAAAATTGGCGAAAATTAAACTATTTTCGCCCCAATTAGCGCATTTTCTACCCAAACATTTACGTATTTCAAAAAAAAAACGTAACTTAGCAACCGCGAACTTCAACCAATACTGGAAATTATGTACTTTCATATCTGGTGGCTAATACTCGGACTCGTTATCTTAGGAGTCATTTTCTATTTTGGAAGATGGCTATACCTCCGTAGTCAGCGTATGCGCAACCGCTTGCAGATGGAGCGTATTTACACTAATATCACTCACGAATTGCTCACTCCCCTTACCATTATATCCGCATCGGTAGAGCATTTGAGGACCGAAGAACCCAAATATGGCTACGATTACGACATGATGCAACTGAACATTCAGCGTATGGTACGCCTCTTGCAACAAATTCTGGAAACCAGCAAATCGCAGGCAGGCGAGCTGAAACTGTTGGTAAGTCATGGTGATATTATGAAATATATCCGTGAGACGGCCATCACAATTGAACCACTCATGAAGAAGAAAGGGCTGGAGTTCAGCATTCATTGTTCGCCAGACAGCATGATGGGATGGATCGACACTGACAAACTCGATAAAATCATCTTTAATCTGCTGACAAATGCCGCTAAATACACAGGAAAGCAAGGTCGTGTGGAGCTGAATGTAAAGACAAACAAAAAATTTGACCATATTACCATTTGTGTGAAAGATAATGGTATTGGCATACCAAAGGAAAAGCAAAAAGGCTTGTTCCGTCGCTTCTATGACGGTGAATACCGCAATTACAACACATTCGGTACTGGCATCGGCCTATCACTGACCCGCGATCTTGTCTATCTGCACCACGGTACCATTGACTATGAAACAAAAGAAAACGAAGGCACCTCTTTTATTGTAACACTACCTATTAACAAGGAAGCGTTCCATCCCTCGCAGATTGACGAAAAAAACAAAATCAATATCAACATTCCACAAAGTGTCATTCTTGATTTTGCCCAGATAGAAAAGACCAGTGAAGAGATTGCCGAAGAACAAGAGGCAGAAGAGAATGCCTATAAGATTCTCCTGGTCGAGGACAACACGGAATTGCTCATGCTCATGCAACAGTTGTTACACCGGAAATACCGCATCTATACAGCCAAGAATGGTCGCGAGGCATTGGAGGTCATACACTCTACCGAACTTGACCTTATTATCTCTGACGTCATGATGCCTGAGATGGATGGATACACTCTGACCAAAACGATCAAGGGCGACCCAGACTACAGCCATCTGCCCATCATCCTACTCACAGCCAAGATACAGGAAAACGACCAGGAAGACGCGCTACAGGCTGGAGCCGATGACTATATTACCAAACCTTTCCGCCTTAGCAATTTACAACTGCGTATTGACAATATCATCCAGAACCGTCAGCGCATACAACGTGAGTTTACCAGTCAGACCATCCATGAGACTGTAGAGAAGGTCAAGGAGAATCCTTCGCCCGACAATGCTTTCCTGGAAAAGGCACTGCAATGTGTAAATAACCATCTGGCAGATTCAGACTTTGACCGAGATATTTTTGCACAGGAAATGGGAGCCAGCGCCTCGACACTATACAACAAGCTACGCGCAACCACGGGTATGAATGTAACGACCTTTATCAGCAATATCCGCATGAAGGCTGTTGACGACATTATTATCAATGAGCCAGACTTGCGCGTCAGCGACTTGGCCTACAGAGTAGGATTCAAAGACCCCAAATATTTCTCTACAGTATTCAAGAAACACTTTGGCATGCAGCCGAAGGAGTATATCGAAAAGAAGAAAAGAGAAGCATCATAAACACCAGCAACCCGTTTAGCATTAGTAGTTCGTAGCCGAAGGTATAGCCTGCTGCGGCCGATGTCTTATCAATAACCAGACAAATGAGAGGTGATGCCACTGCAATATATGGCACAAACTTGTCACGCGGTTGCCGTTTTGTCAGCAGTCCGAAGGCAAAAAGTCCCAATAACGGACCGTAAGTATAACTCACCAACACATAGACCGCATCAATAACACTTGTCGAGTTCAACAGGCGAAACAGCAGGATGAACACGATAAACACCACACTCATAAGCAGATGCGCCCTTCTTCGCAGCCGTTCATCGTCGGGTTTACCTGAAATGTCGATACAGTAACTGGTTGTCATCGACGTGATGGCAGAGTCGGCACTTGAGAACGATGCGGCCACAATACCGATAGTAAACAGTACAACGACCACACTCCCTAACCTTCCTGTAGCAGCAAACATTGGTAGCAGTTCGTCCCCCATTGAAGGCAACGTTATTCCGCGGCTACCAGCCAACAGCACCAGCAACACGCCCAACGCCAGAAATAGCAGATTGACAGGCACAAAGGCAAAGCCATAACTGCACATGTCCTTCTGAGCTTCATACAATGTCCTGCATGTCAGGTTCTTCTGCATCTTGTCCTGATCCAGCCCCGTCATCACTATGACTATGAAGATACCGCTCAGAAACTGCTTCCAGAAATTCTGGCGGCTCATCCAGTCATCCATCACGAAGATGCGCGACAACGGACTGTCATGAACTGCCGTCACAGCCTCACCGAATGTCATACCAAGTTCCCCTATTACCTTATATATAATAAGGAGAAGCGTTCCTAACAGACAAAACGTCTGCACGGTGTCCGTCCATACCAGCGTCTTGATACCTCCACGACGTGTATAGAGCCAGATAAGCACAACCAGTCCCGTCACCGTCACGGCAAACGGAACTCCCATCCCGTCAAACACGAAACGCTGTAACAGCATACACACAACGTAAAAAGCTACTGCAGCGCCCGACATTTTGGAAATCAGGAAGAACCAAGCCCCTGTTTTATAGGCTCTTGACCCCAGACGTCGTCCCAGATAAGTATAGATAGAAGTCAGGTTCAGTCTGTAGTATATCGGCAATAGTACAAATGCCACCACGAAATAACCCAGGATAAAACCTAGACAAGTCTGCAGATAAGTCATGTCCATCTTCATTACCATGCCCGGCACACTGACAAACGTTACACCGGAGATACTGGCGCCCACCATGCCGAAAGCCACCATATACCAAGGTGACTTTCTTTCGGCACGAAAGAAAGCCTCGTTTGTTGCTTTTCTGCCTGTCCAGCGGCTCACGCAGAACAGCACGGCAAAGTAAATGAAAACAGTAAAAACGATAATCACGGCGCAAAGGTAAAAAAAAAATACGCACGATGAGTTATGAATTATGATTTTTTTTGTATCTTTGCAGACAACAAATCGATAATTACAATGGAATCACAAAACTACTTAATCCTTGTGATGCAGATGCTTGGTTCGCTAGCACTGCTGATGTATGGTATGAAAACCATGAGTGATGCACTGCAGAAGATGGCAGGACCACAGCTCCGCCACGTGCTCGGCGCCATGACCACCAACCGTTTCACAGGTATGCTGACAGGCATACTCGTCACGGCGGCCGTACAGTCATCAACTGCCACTACCGTCATGACCGTCTCGTTTGTATCAGCGGGACTGCTCACGCTGGCACAAGCCATTTCAGTCATTATGGGTGCCAACATCGGTACCACGCTCACGGCATGGATCATGTCGGCGGGCTTCTCGTTTAACATCACTGACTTTGTGTGGCCGGCCTTCCTTGTGGCTATCATCCTCATATACAGCAAGCGACGCCGTGTGGCCGGCGACTTCCTCTATGGTATCGCCTTCATGTTCCTCGGCCTGGGCACCCTGCGCCAGACGGGTATTGACATGAACCTCGGTGAGAACGAGGCGGTGCTGGCATTCTTCTCCAGTTTCGACCCCAACAGTTTCCTGACCACCCTGCTATTCCTGCTAATCGGTGGCGTGCTGACCATGTGCGTACAGTCATCTGCCGCCGTTATGGCTATTACCATGATCCTCTGCTCCGCTGGTGTGCTGCCCATCTATCAGGGCATCGCTCTCGTTATGGGTGAGAATATCGGAACCACTGTCACCTCTAACATCATTGCACTTTCAGCAGGCACACAGGCACGTCGTGCAGCCTTTGCCCACATGTTTTTCAACCTCTTCGGTGTGTGCTGGATATTACTTGTATTCCGTCCCTTCGTCGATGGTGTCTGCGGACTAGTTGGCTATGATGTAAACATGACTAAGGAGGTGGCAGGCGAAACGGCTTTCCTGGCCAATTCCGCCAAGCTCAGCTTTGTGCTGGCAGCCTTCCATACATGCTTCAACCTTGTGAACACAGGCATTCTCATCTGGTTCATTCCACAGATTGAAAAACTGGTTTGCCGTGTTATCAAGCCCAAGAAGACCGACGAGGACGAGGAAATCATGCGCCTGCAGTACATTTCAACAGGTATCATCAAAACACCGGAAATTGCAGTTATCCAAGCACAGAAGGAGATTGCACACTTTGCAGAACGCATCCAGCGCATGTTCGGCATGGTACGCGAATTGCTCTCTGAAAAGGACAAGGACAAGTTTGCCAAGCTCTTCAGTCGCATTGAGAAGTATGAAGGAATCTCAGACAATATGGAAATTGAGATTGCCAAGTATCTGGAACAGGTCAGCGATGCCCACCTCTCTGACGAGACAAAGGGTAAGATCCGTCAGATGATGCGCGAGATCAGTGAGATTGAGAGTATTGGCGATGCCTGCTACAACCTTGCACGTACTCTCAACCGCAAGCTGCAGTCTAACGCTGAATTCATAGAGTCACAGAATCAGAACATCGAACGTATGCTCGACCTTACCGATAAGTCACTCACACAGATGAATGTTGTTATGAACGGACGTCGTGAGGAACTCAGTATTGACAAGACCAACAGCATTGAGAGCGACATTAACGCCCTTCGTAATCAGCTCAAGATGAAGAACATCCAGGACGTCAACGATCACAAGTACGATTATGCCGTTGGCACGATGTATATCGACTTCATCAATGAGTGCGAGAAGCTGGGTGACTACGTTGTGAATGTAGTTGAGGCCCGATTAGGAAAATAATTCATGTTTTATTTTGATTTGTCCGCACTTATTTGTACATTTGCATCCAGTTTGGAAAATAACTAACCCAAAAACATAAAGACAATGGCAAGACAAAAGAAATTCCTGCTACAGGAAAGCGAGATTCCAACACAGTGGTACAACATTCAGGCAGACATGCCTAATAAACCCATGCCGCCGATTCATCCTGCAACCAAGCAACCGCTTGGCGTCGATGACCTTGCGCACATCTTCCCCCGCGAATGCTGCGTGCAAGAGCTCGACACCGAGCATCGCTGGATAGATATTCCTGAGGAAGTGCTTGAGAAATACAAGTTCTACCGCTCTACCCCGCTGGTACGCGCCTACGGACTGGAGGAAGCACTCGGCACTCCTGCACACATCTATTTCAAGAATGAGAGTACCAACCCGTTAGGTTCCCATAAGATTAACTCCGCCATCCCGCAGTGTTACTACGCCAAGCAGGAAGGTACGACGAACGTCACTACCGAGACTGGTGCCGGACAGTGGGGTGCAGCCCTTTCATATGCAGCCAAGATCTACGGTCTGGATTGTGCAGTTTATCAGGTAAAGATTACCATGCAGCAAAAGCCTTATCGCTCCAGCATCATGCGTACATTTGGTGCTGTGGTAGAAGGTTCGCCTTCCATGTCCACCCGTGCTGGTAAAGACATTCTGACCAAAGATCCCACACATAGCGGTTCACTCGGCACCGCCATCAGTGAGGCTGTTGAGCTGGCTACCACCACGCCCAACTGTAAATACACCCTCGGCTCCGTACTTAACCATGTAGGTCTGCACCAGACCATCATCGGTTTGGAAGCCGAAAAGCAGATGGCAATGGCTGGCGAATATCCTGACATGGTCATTGCTTGCTTCGGTGGAGGCTCAAACTTCGGTGGTATCGCCTTCCCCTTCATGCGTCACAACATCCTTGACGGCAAAAAGACAGAGTTCATCGCTGCCGAGCCTGACAGCTGCCCGAAGCTCACACGCGGACAGTTCCGCTACGACTTTGGTGACGAGGCAGGCTATACGCCGCTGCTGCCCATGTTCACACTGGGACACAACTTCAAACCCTCCAACATCCACGCTGGTGGTCTGCGCTATCACGGTGCCGGCATGATTGTCAGCCAGCTTATCAAGGACGGTCTGATGCGTGGTGTTGACATCCCGCAGTTAGAGACCTTCGAGGCAGGTATGCTCTTTGCACAGACCGAAGGCATCATTCCCGCTCCAGAGAGCTGCCACGCCATCGCAGCTACCATCCGCGAGGCTAAGAAGTGCAAGGAGACTGGCGAGGAGAAAGTCATCCTGTTCAACCTCTCCGGACACGGCCTCATCGACATGCCCAGCTACGACTCGTTCATCAAGGGCGACCTGCAGAACTATACCGTCACCGACGAGATGATTGCAGAGAACCTCAAGGCACTCGACGAACAATAAACTATCAATAAACTTCTGACAACAGCCCGGAGCGAATAAAGCTTCGGGCTGTTTAACAAAAAATACTAAACCTATGAAAAAAACAAATCTTATTGCACTTACCTTGTTCCTTGTAAGTACCATACTATCTTCTTGTTCAAAAACTATCAGTGACATTGACGACCCAAGCGCAAGTTTTGGAGGAAACAGCAGTTTCAGCATCATCACACGTTCTGGCAACGAAGACGCAATAGTCAGCTATCCTGTCAAAGTCTATCTCTTCAACAGTAACAGTACCTGTATTGCTGTCCAGACGCTGGCAGACGAAGGCGACGACCTCTCTATCGAAGAACTGAAGGCAGGCACCTATCACGTTTATGCAGTAGGTGCGGCAGAAGAAAACCGCTACACCCTGCCTACTCAGGATGCTGCAGCTGCTACATCAACCATCACCTTGCAAGAGAACAAAGTACATGAAGACCTGATGCTGGCAAACAACACCGTTACCATCGGCCCTAACGAGACCAACCAACTGACCCTTGCCATGCAACGCGTTGTCTGCATGCTGAAAACCATTGAGGTCAAGCAGGTACCTACCGACGTAGATGCCGTATCCATCACCGTTACCCCTCTGCGCGAGACGGTTCAGCTCAATGGCGAACTTGGCGGAAATGAAGGCTCCATCACCGTTGCCCTCACAGAGCAGTCTGACGGCACCACATGGAAGAACAATACAGAACAATACATGCTCCCCTCCGTAGGTAATGCCACCATCACCATCCGCATGACCAAAGGAGAAACCACCAATAGCTACTCCTATACCTGCACAGAAGCCTTTGCTGCCAACTACAAAATCAACATCGATGCCACCTACACGGGCACAACCTTCAACCTGACGGGTACCATCACAGGTGCCACATGGGCTGGCGAGCGTACCATCACCTTCGAGTTCGACGAAACAAACTCCACAAATAGTAGCAACAATGACCCAGGCAACAATGACCCCGGCGACAACAACGACAACAACGATGCCCTCGACGGTCCTGCCCCCACTGTCGGCAGCAACTATCAAGGCACCTACGTCCTCCGCGCTGTTGATAATGGCGATAACACCACCACCGTTACGCTGATGTCGGCAGGAGAAAGAACCGGTTTGGAATTTACCAATACAAATCAGACTTCCATCAAAACCGCGGTAGATGCGGCTTTGGAAGAATTGGAAGTTGAAGGAATTGACGGTTGGCGATTACCAACAATAGAAGAGTTGAGCTATATGTCAGACAACGATTACTATATAACAGTTAAGAATAATTTGACTACTTTAGGCTTTACTGCTTTATCTGTTAGCAATACAACATGTTACTATTTTGGCACTGATAATGAAGACAATATTGTTAATTATAAATTAGACTCAGGAAACACATCTCTTCCTGATAACAAGACTCACCTCCGTGCCTTCACTACGCTAACGTTTAATAATCAATAAAAGAGCATGAAACAGAAAAAGCGCCATACTTGGTACCTGCGCAAGTACCGAGATGGCGCTTTTTTGATGCCGTATCCTCGTCACGAAGGTGCCGTTTCTTCAATGCGAAGGACGCCACTTTGCATACTGTTGACTATAGTCGGAAGACTTGCTGACTATAGTCGGAAGACTTGCTGACTATAGTCGGAAGAACTGCTGACTATAGTCGGAAGAACTGTTGACTATAGTCAGCAGATAAGAAACTCGGCATCTTCGCGATAAAGAAACGGCACCTTCGTCACGCTAACTCGGCACCTTCGTATGGCTAAACGCCGTTTTGACTTTTGCAAAGTGGCGTTTCTATACAAAATGTACAGTCTATTCTCTTCATATAGCATACTTTCACCCATGGACCCTACCTTGGCATATATTTACTGTAGTCTTCCTTGGGTTGCTGATAAGACGGTGACTGAATATTCCTTTTCATTAATTCATCACGGATTTCTCTTAATAATGCATTGTTCTCACGGAGTTCGGAAACAAGTGTATAAATTTTGAAATACCATAGAACCAATGGACGCAATATAAGATAAATACCTCCACCACCAATGATAATAACAGCTACCACCACTATTGAAAAGATTAAGTAGCCCGAAACTAAATCTGACATATATTATAATTTAAAGATTAATGAATCATCTGCCCCCGTGATCTTCACGTTTGTCCCATGGCACTTATATTTGTTGCCTACTACGTGCTGCATCAATTTCTCTCTCTTTTGCATCTTTCAACATTTTCTGTACCTCTTCTTCTGCTTGTCGTTGTTCGTATCCTGTATCAAGATAAGTTACAGAGCTATTGGGATTATATTGGGGATTATAAGATAGGATAATTGTCTGATTGCGCCATTCCCAAACAAAGTCATATTTATACTGATCAGTATCTCCATACTGGACAAAGTCGGAAATAGCGTCCATCCGCGTCCAAGGCTCCCCGCTCCGCTGACTGATTTTACCAATGGGAAATGTTCCCATCTTCTCGCCGTTTTGTTTCAGACGTTGGTAATATGAGAAGCACCCATAGCTTTCTTCATACAAACATATAAACGAGAGAAAATCATAATACTTTCCAAAGTTACCTTTCAGACACAGAGAATGTACTACTTCATCAGGATAAGCGACATTATCATTGATGGTGACACTTGTCAAAGCAAATGAGTTTTTATCCTTATCATACAGGATAATTGGTCCATTCTCTGTTAACTTCGCATAAAGTGAAGAATCTAACGGTTCTGAAATCTTAATTCCTTGGAATGCCAAAATCGTATCTGTTTCGGCTCTCTCCTCTGCCAAGGATTTACCTTGTTGCTTGGGATTGTTACAAGCCACAAGAATTCCTAATAGAATAATGTAAATACTATATTTCATATCACTTCTTGATAAGCTGATTATTCTGATTATTCCTATAGTTCACCCGAGTTTGGAACATCCGTTCCTTGATGCCGCCTTCTGTCACAAAGCGGTTCTGCATCGTTATGAGCAGCTTGTGAAGCATATAGATGGCTTGATGAATGAGCGTTATACTCAAGTTAGCTATCTCCTCGTCGTTCATATGCTGGATATGACTGGCATATTCTTTCCTGATTTGTTCACTTCGTGCGTAAGAACGCATCTTCTCATAACGAGGATGAAGGTTACCCCATTGTTCCAAACCACGTACACGTAGGTAATCTTCATAATCATCGAGCAACTCTTCCAGACTTGCCTTAGCCACATTGGTAAGCTTGATTTCCGTCTCACTGGAAGTGGCTGCTGCCTGATTGCCCTCTGCGATGTTCTGCTTGCCGCTTCGAGCTGCCTGCACCATCTGGTCAATCGTGCGGTCACCTTTGTTCAGGTAATGTTGAGTAAAGTAAAAAGTGATGTCGTAAATCATCTCAGTAACCTGATACACACGCAAGTGACGGTAATGCCCATGTTGCGGTAAGAAAGTAATAGGAGTACTCGGAGTATTCTGAGTTTTCTGAGTACTCGGAGTACTCGGAGTTTTCTGATTATTCTGACTATCCATCGTACTTGTAGTTTTAGATTCTGTTGACAAAGATACATAATATTCAACAAACTGCCAAGTAATCAGCCGAATTTTCGGGATTTATTTGCACGCGTCAGGAAAATGTTGTATCTTCGCAGGCATAAAACTTATGACTATGCTACAGATACGCTGCAAGAACAACAACGTGACGAAGAGTTTCCCTGAAGGGACGTCGCTGCTGGACGTCTATCAGGAGTTTGCCAACGAGATACACCTGCCCTACCCTGTGGTGTCGGCCAGAGTGAATAACGTGTCGCAGGGACTGAAGTTCAGGCTTTACCAGAACCGCGACGTGGAGTTTCTGGATGCCCGTGAGGGTAGCGGTCACCGTGCCTACGTGCGCTCGCTCTGCTTTGTGCTCTACAAGGCGACGCAGGACGTTTTCACGGGCTCCAAGCTCTTCATCGAGCATACCATATCGCGCGGCTACTACTGTAACTTCAAGAAGAAGAACAACGAATCGTTGGCCGACGGTGACGTGGAGCGTATCCGTGAGCGTATGCAGGAAATTATCAATCTGGACATGCCTTTCCGCCGCAACGAGGCTACCACAGAGGAGGCATTGCGCGTCTTCTCCGAGCGTGGACTGACCGACAAGGTGAAGCTGCTGGAGACCAGCGGACAGATATACAGCGACTACTACATGCTGGGCGACACAGCCGACTACTACTACGGACCGCTCGTCCCCTCTGCCGGCTACCTCACCGTATGGGCATTGGAGCCCTACCACGACGGTATGCTGTTGCGCGTACCTGACTGGAACAACCCGACCATCCTGGCTGAAAAGGTTGACATGCCGAAGACCTACAGCATGTTTGCCGAGAAGACGAAGTGGGACATCATCATGCGCCTGTCGAACGCCGGCGACGTGAACAGAGCTATCCTGAAAGGTCACGCCTCGGAGCTCATACAGGTCTCGGAAGCCTTGCAGGAGAAGAAGATTGTACAGATAGCCGAAGAGATTGACCGCCGCTTCCACGACGAGAAGGAGCCTGTCCGCATCGTACTCATCACCGGACCGTCATCGTCGGGTAAGACCACGTTCTGCAAGCGACTCAGCGTCCAGCTGCTGGCCTGCGGACTCAGGCCCCTGTCGTTCTCGACCGACGACTATTTCGTGAACCGCGTTGACACCCCGAAGCTGCCCAATGGCGACTATGACTTCGACAATATCGAGACGGTGGAATACTCGCTGCTCGAAGATCATCTGCTGCGACTCATGCAGGGTGAGCGCGTTGAGATTCCCGAATACAACTTCGTGACCGGCAAGCGTGAATGGAACGGCAAGAAGCTGAAGCTGTCGAACGACAGCGTGCTCATCATCGAGGGTATCCACGCCCTGAATCCGCTGCTCACGAAGAAGGTTCCCGATACGGCCAAGTTCAAGATCTACATCTCGGCGCTGACCAGCATCTCGCTCGACGACCACAACTGGATTCCCGTGCGCGACAACCGCCTGCTGCGCCGTATCATCCGCGACTACAACAAGGGAGCCTACACTGCACAGGAAACCATTGCGCAGTGGAAAAATGTCTGTGAAGCTGAAGATAAGTGGATTTTCCCGCACCAGGAGAGTGCTGACGCCATGTTCAACTCGGCCCTCAACATTGAGTTTGCCGTGTTACGCACCCACGCAGAAATTATCCTCTCGTCTGTGCCACGCAACTGTCCGGAATACGCTGAGGCTCACCGATTGTTGAAGTTCATACGCTTCTTCATCCCCGTGAGCGACAAAGAAATACCGCCCACCAGCATCATGCGTGAGTTCGTGGGCGGCAGTTCATTCAAGTATTAAATGGTGGTGAGCACTTCCAGCAACAGGGGGTGCTCACTTTCTGTTTGCAAAAGCCAGTCAATGCCTCGCTGCATCTCCTCCATGTTCGTAGCTTTCAGATAGGAAACATGATTCTGTTGACAGATACCCTCTGCCGAAGCATGATGTTCTGCTGCAACAAATTTGCTGCAGGCAGGACTTTGTTCCAAGCCCTTGAGATGACTGAAGATGCCACCGCCACCGTTGTTTATCAGCAAAATACGGAAATTGCCGCGCAGGTTCTGGTTCCATAGCGCGTTCTGGTCGTAGAAAAAGCTCAGGTCACCAATGACACAGAATACCTTTTCATCAGTCACACACGAAAAACCTGCAGCAGTTGAGAGTGAACCTTCAATACCATTGACACCGCGATTGCAAAATACCGGCGTCCTGGCATAGATGTTTGCCAGGCGAATTGCTGTCGAGTTGGCGTAGTGAGCGACATGTGCGCCACGGTGTGCCTCAAAATACTTCACAGCTGCTGCCTGAGAATAGGGAGGTTCGACAGCCTCTACTTGCTGACGTGCCTGAACAAGCAAAGCTTCCCACCGCTGCACAAAGGGATGGGACATCTCCTCCAGATTGAAGCGTACCATATCGGCCACCACCTCAGGGTCACCCTGAATGACGTGTGTCAAGTTCATGAAGGTGTCGTTCACCTCGCCCGTCCAGTTCACGGCCCACGTCTCACGAGCCTTACGCAGGAAACGCTTGACATGCTTGCTGACAATAGAGTCGCCGGTATAGAGCACAAAATCAGGCACATACGATTCGTCATCCTTCACCATCAGGACAGCTTCCTCCAATAGCGGATTCATGGGCTGTCCGCTGATAAGCATGGGACGCGCGGACTGCATGAACATGCGGCAGACGCGGTCCAGTGTGACAGAAGACATGTCAGCCGGCATGAAGTCAATCTTGCGCTCTTGAGGGAGTTCTGGCGTGGAAAAGAGGAAGAACGGTTCGCTGATGGGAACGTTGATATGCACGGGCGCATACTTCTCCATCAGCGCCTCGTTAACAAGGCGGTTACAATACCAACGACTCTCTTCGTCATGAGGTTCCGGCAGGGAGACGGCCTTACGGACAAAGCGGCCGAGAGCATCAGGCTGTGGCAGCGTCTGTCCGTCGAGCTGGTCAATCCACTGGGGTGGACGGTCGGCCGAGATAACGACCAACGGACGATGCTGATAGTAAGCCTCGGCCACAGCTGGAGCGAGGTTCAGCAGCGCCGTGCCACTGGTGACACAAACAGCGACCGGCTGTCCCGTTGCCTGCGTCATGCCCAAGGCATAGAAGCCTGCCGAACGCTCATCGGTCACGGGGTAACACCGGATGTCGGGACATTCGTTCAGGTTATGCACGATGGGAGAATTCCTACTACCAGGACACAGCACCGCGTGGCGAATGCCGTGCGCTACGAGTAGGGCTGTGAGTATATTGACGTTTTCCTTGTTGCTATACATTATTATATATATAATAGATTACGCATGGTTTCCATCTTCGCCTCCGTCTCCTGCCACTCCTGTTCCTCCACGCTGTCGGGCAACAGTCCGCCACCGGCATAGAGCTGGTAGCCGTCGGCCAGCAGTTCCATACAGCGCAGGGAGACGTAGAGATGGGTTTCCGATAGTTGCAACGGTCCCATAAAACCACTGTAATACCGACGTGGAGAATGCTCATTAGCCTGAATAAAGTCAAACGTAGCACGCTTGGGTAGTCCGCACACGGCAGGTGTGGGATGCAGGGCACTGAGCACGTCACCAAGATGCTGCTCGTCGGGCAGCGTAAACGTAAAGTCACTACGCAAGTGTACCAAGTTGCCGGCACGGGTGGTATAAGGACCTTTTTCCATGAAGTCAGAGGTAAACTGCTCCAGACATTCGGTGATATAGGTAGCCACGTAACGCTGTTCCTGAATGTTTTTGTCGGTCCAGGCAATATGCAGATTGGCAGGCGACGTTGCTGTATCGAAGGCCAGTTGCTCACCCTCGAGTTTCATGGTGCCGGCCAGCGCCATTGTCTGCCATCTTCCATGATCACCAGACAGCAGGATTTCGGGCGTAGCCACCAGCCATGTACCACTTTGTGGGGTCGAGACCAGACAGACGAACAGGCGGGGATATCGTTGGCAGGCATCTCGGAACAGGTCGAAAGGATTGGTAATCTGCTGGGCCACCTTCGCACTACGTGCCAGCACAATCTTCTGGAAGTCACCCGCCAACAGACGTGAGTGATAATTAGCGAAGTCGATGGCGTAGGACATTCGTGAACCTGACGGATGGTCTTCCTGCTGTAACGGACAAGCATGTGACAAATCGTCAGAGAAGCTGTGCTGCTCAACCTTGTCAGCACGGATCAAAAGTAACGGCAACGGGTCGGCCACCGCAAACGGGGCAACGACAAAGCCTTGCTGACCATTCAGCTCACTCAACGACCGAAACTCTTTCGGCATGCCAGTCACCTGCTCTACCAGTGTAAAGTGGTCTTCATATGGTAAACGATATATACCAAATGCCGACATTACTGCTTGGGATTAATGATGTAATTGGTTACACGGACGGTCGAAATCAGTTCGCCTGCTGAGTTACTGATTTCAACGTGCCACACATGCAGCGTGGTACCCTGATGCTGCAGACGCCCCACGGCCGTCACCGTGTCGCCTTCGCACACAGCCTTCACATGACTGCCACTCACCTCGATGCCCACGCACATCTTGCCCGGGCAGAGTGATGAGGAGCCGACACCGGCCACATTCTCTGCAAGCGCCAGCGACGCGCCACCACTCAGAAAGCCAAACGGCTGGCGGTTACGCTCATCGACCTTCATACGGGCCATACAAACATCGTCCTCGGGCGTGGAAATGAATTCCATCCCGAGGGCGGTTGAAAGATTCGGCTTGTCTTCTATGATTTGTTTGATTCTCTCTACATCCATTATTTGAACAATGAATACTCCTTCATTTCCCAAGCCAATGCACTGGCACCCAGCACCGTACGGTCTTCCGTATTCAGGATGGAAGGCAACACGCGAACTTGTCCACGAAGATTATGGAATACATTATTCTCAAGTGCCTCCCGCACAGCTGGTATCAGCCACTCCTTCACCTGCAACGTGTCACCCGTCAGAATGATGGCCTCAGGATTCAATATAGAAGCATAGTTGGCCAGCGTACGACCCAGCATCAATCCGGCACGGCGCACAGCCTCAATGGCCAAGGCGTCATTCTGCTGGCAACAGAGTTTGATAGCCTTGATATTCAGATTGTCAATACTCCGCATGAGCGAGGGTTCATCACTTTCTGCTAAAAGATCACGTGCATTCTGCTCTATGCCCCTAACAGAGGCATAGGTCTCCAGACACCCTTTCTTGCCACAACCACACTGGCGGCCGTTTTCCACCACGCAGGTATGACCTACCTCACCGGCAAAGCCGTCGGTGCCCAGATGGGGGCTTCCTTTTATGACAATACAACTGCCGACGCCACCACCGCTGAAGGTCATGACAATAAAATTCTTCATGCCGTGAGCACTGCCAAAGGCCTGTTCACCCAATGCCGTGACATGGGCATCATTAGCCACTGCTACTGCTAATCCCAAACGGTCACGCAACATGGCAGCCAATGGCACACTGCCCTTCCAAGGCAGATTCGAGGCATTCTCAATGCAGCCCGTCATGAAGTTTGAACTAGGTGCACTGATACCTACCGAACGTATATTTTCAATACCGCCGTTGTTTTCCGCCAGTCTGACAATCTTCTCATACAGTACCGAAACATAATTACTTAAATTGGGATAATCTGACGTTGCAAAGGCCTCCTTTGCAATGATCGTACCACGGATATCTATGACGGCACAAGTTGTGTAATCCACTGCAATATCTACACCGACCACCCGAGTCTTAATCTTAAACTCATCCATAACGTTTTCTCTGTTTTTTGATGGTACCAATTATTTGAACAACGAATACTCCTTTACATCCCAGGCCAATACCGAAGCGCCCAGCACGTCGCAAATATCAGCATCGAGCGAAGACATCACGAAACGTACTTTGCCTGAAATATTGTGGAACACATATTCATTAAATGCCTTTTCGGCAGGTTCCAGCAGCCACTTGCCGGCTCGTGAAATGCCACCGGTAAAGACAAAAGCCTCTGGGTCAATCACCGAAGCATAGTTGGCCAGACCACGTCCAAGCCACACACCAGTACGACGCATCACCTCAATAGCCAGCTGGTCACCCTGTTCACAGAAGGCTGTGATATTCTTGGGCTTCAGGTTATTGATGCCACGCATCAAGCTGGGCTCATTGCTCTCCTCAAGCACTTCGCGTGCCGTTTGCAGGACTCCAGCCTCAGCCACATAGGCTTCCAGACAGCCACGCTTGCCACAGGCACACATACGACCATCATTGACAATACAGGCATGGCCAATCTCACCGGCAAAGCCGTCAGTCCCCAAATAGGGATAGCCGTCTGAATACAGGAAACTACCGAATCCGTGGCCAATGGTCAACAGCACAAAATCTTTCAAGCCATGAGCAGCCCCATACTCAAACTCACCCAAGGCACGGGCATGAGGCTTATTGGACAAGGCCACCGCCATGCCAAGACGGTCACGAACCATGGCAGCCAGAGGGATAACGCCCTTCCACGGCAAGCCTGGGGCATTTTCAATATTACCGGTCAGGTAGTTTGAACTAGGTGCGCTGATTCCGACAGAGCGAATGGCACCAAACACGTCGTTGGCCAACATCATCTCGACAAGACGTTCGCAAAGTACCGACACATAATCGTTCACATTGTCGTAATCGGTAGTAGGGAAGCCATCCTTTGCCAGAATGTTTCCGCGAATATCGACAATTGCATAGATTGTTCGTTCTTTGGCGAGTTCGATTCCGAACACCTTGTCTTTCATTGAGGTTTCAATCATAGCTTTTCGATTTTTAAGTGTGGCAAATATAGTAATTATTCAACACGTGACCAAATGATTTTCCGTTTTTTTGCATTTCATCCGAATAAATTTGGTATTTTCAGCACTTATTTGTATCTTTGCAACCACATTTATAGATAATACTTAAATAAACTTATGAACGTTTTAGAATTAAGTGAACAAGAAATCGGCAGACGCGAAAGTCTGCAGGAGTTGCGACAAATGGGCATCAACCCCTACCCCGCAGCCGAATATCCCACGAACGCTTTTTCTACTGATATCCGTGACGAGTTCAAGGATGACGAGCCTCAGCGCGAGGTGTGCATCGCCGGCCGCATGATGAGCCGCCGCGTCATGGGTAAGGCATCATTCGTTGAGCTGCAGGATTCCAAAGGCCGCATCCAGGTGTATATCACCCGCGACGACCTCTGCCCCGACGAGAACAAGGACCTATATAATACGGTGTTCAAGCGTCTGCTCGACATCGGTGACTTCATAGGCATCAAGGGTTTCGTATTCCGCACACAGACGGGCGAGATATCCGTACATGCCAAGGAGTTGACGCTGCTGTCGAAGTCGCTGAAGCCGCTGCCCATCGTGAAGTACAAGGACGGTGTGGCCTACGACAAGTTTGACGATCCTGAGCTGCGTTACCGCCAGCGTTATGTGGATTTGGTGGTCAACGATGGTGTGAAGGACACCTTCCTGAAGCGTGCAACCATTATTCGTACCCTGCGTCGCATTCTGGACGATGCCGGCTACACGGAAGTTGACACCCCAATCCTGCAAAACATTGCAGGCGGTGCCAGTGCCCGTCCGTTCATCACCCACTTCAATGCGCTCAACCAAGACATGTACATGCGTATTGCTACTGAGCTGTACCTGAAGCGCCTCATTGTCGGTGGCTTTGAGGGTGTCTATGAGATGGGTAAGAACTTCCGCAACGAGGGTATGGACAAAACCCATAACCCTGAGTTCACTTGTATGGAACTCTACGTTAGCTATAAAGACCTGCTTTGGGGTATGACCTTCACCGAGAATATGCTCGAGCAGATTTGTACAGCTGTCAACGGAAAGCCCGAGGTAGAGATTGATGGTAATATCATCTCGTTCAAGGCTCCTTTCCGTCGTCTGCCTATCCTCGATGCCATCAAGGAGAAGACTGGTTTCGACTGCGATGGTAAAAGCGAGGACGAGATTCGCGCATTCTGCCTTTCCAAGGGTATGGATGTGGATGAGACCATGGGTAAGGGAAAACTCATCGATGAGCTGTTTGGCGAGTTCTGCGAAGGCACGTTCATCCAGCCAACATTCATTACCGACTATCCCGTCGAGATGTCACCGCTGACAAAGATGCACCGTTCAAAGCCCGGCCTCACTGAGCGTTTCGAGCTGATGGTCAACGGTAAGGAGCTGGCGAATGCCTACTCGGAGCTGAACGACCCCATCGATCAGGAAGAGCGTTTTATCGAGCAGATGAAGTTAGCAGACAAGGGCGATGACGAAGCCATGATTATCGATCAGGACTTCCTGCGTGCGCTGCAGTACGGTATGCCTCCTACGTTTGGTATTGGTATCGGTATCGACCGTCTGGTCATGCTGCTCACTGGTAAGTTCACCATTGGCGAGGTAATGCTATTCCCACAAATGAAACCCGAAAAGAAGATTCCTCAGTCAACACCTGCAGAGTGGGCCGAAGTGGGCGTTACAGAAGAGTGGGTTCCCGTACTGCGCAAGGCAGGTTTCAACCTCGTCTCAAACATCAAGGACGAGAAGGCCCAAGGCCTGCAGCAGAAGATTGGCGATATCGTCAAAAAATACAAACTTGACATGCAGAAGCCCAGCGTCAACGACGTACAGGGCTGGATTGATAAAGTAAATGTTTGACTGTGGTAAAATAGCAATCATTGGTGGCGGTTCGTGGGCTACGGCCATTGCCAAGATTGTGGTGGGACACACCCACCACATCGGATGGTACATGCGCCGCGATGACCGTATTGAGGATTTCCGTCGGCTGGGTCACAACCCGGCATATCTCGTTGGCGTGCACTTCGACATCAACGAGATAGAGTTCTCGAGCGACATCAACAAGATTGCACAACAGTACGACACACTCGTTTTCGTCACGCCTTCTCCCTATCTGAAGAGCCACCTGAAGAAATTGAAAACACGTCTGCGCGATAAGTTCATTGTGACAGCCATCAAGGGTATCGTACCCGATGAGAACCTCGTCTGCTCAGAGTATTTCCATCAGGTATATGACATTCCCTACGAGAATCTGGCCTGTCTGGGTGGTCCCAGCCATGCTGAGGAAGTGGCGCTGGAACGTTTGTCATATCTCACCATCGGTTGTTCGGACACAGAAAAGGCACAGGCATTTGCCAACGTGCTTACAAGTACCTACATCAAGACGAAGACATCAGCCGACGTCATTGGTATTGAGTATTCGTCGGTGCTGAAGAACGTCTATGCGATCGCAGCCGGCATCTGTTCAGGTCTGAAGTTCGGAGACAACTTCCAGGCCGTACTTATCGCCAACGCCGTGCAAGAGATGACACGCTTCCTGAAGAGCGTACATCCCCAGGAGCGTAACATGGACGACTCTGTATATCTTGGCGACCTGTTAGTAACAGGCTATTCGAACTTCTCGCGCAACCGTGTCTTCGGAACCATGATTGGTAAGGGCTATTCGGTAAAGTCGGCACAGATTGAGATGGAGATGATTGCCGAGGGTTATTTCGGTACCAAATGTATGAAAGAGATTAACCGCCACTGCCACGTCAACATGCCCATCCTTGATGCTGTCTATAACATATTGTATGAACGCATCAGTCCACAAATTGAAATTAAACTATTAACAGATTCATTCAGATAAACAAAACTATGAAAAGTATCAGTCTTGACATTACAAAGGCTGCCTGCTTCCTTGAGGCAGGTGCAGTAAAAGCTTTCGAGCCGAAGGTGAAAGAGGCGCAGAAGGCGCTCGAAGAGGGTACATGCCCAGGTAACGATTTCTTAGGTTGGCTTCATCTGCCCTCCTCCATTACTCCAGCTTTCCTTGACGAGGTGCAGGCTGTAGCTAACACGCTCCGCGAAAAGTGCGAAGTGGTCGTGGTAGCAGGTATCGGTGGAAGCTATCTTGGTGCACGTGCCGTTATCGAGGCTCTCGGTAACTCGTTTACCTGGCTCATACAGGACAAGAAGAATCCCGTCATTCTCTTTGCAGGAAACAATATCGGTGAGGACTATCTTTCAGAAATGACCGAATACCTAAAGGACAAGAAGTTCGGTGTTATCAATATCTCGAAGTCTGGAACGACCACAGAGACGGCCCTGACTTTCCGTCTGCTGAAGAAGCAGTGCGAGGCTCAGATGGGCAAGGACGTGGCCAAGCAGGTCATTGTCGCCGTTACCGATGCCAAACGTGGTGCAGCCCGTACCTGCGCAGATAAGGAAGGTTACAAGAGTTTCATCATCCCCGACAATGTTGGTGGACGCTTCTCTGTACTGACTCCGGTAGGTCTGCTGCCTATCGCCTGTGCCGGTTTCGACATCAAGGCGCTCGTACAAGGCGCTGCCGATATGGAGAAAGCTTGCGGACAGGATGTTCCCTTCGAGGAGAATCTCGCTGCCCAGTATGCTGCCGTTCGTAACGGCCTCTACGGTGCTGGCAAGAAAATCGAAATCATGGTCAACTACCAGCCCAAGCTCCATTTCATCAGCGAGTGGTGGAAGCAGCTCTACGGAGAGTCTGAGGGTAAGGACAAGAAGGGTATCTTCCCTGCCAGCTGCGACTTTACAACAGACCTGCACTCCATGGGTCAGTGGATTCAGGACGGTGAGCGTACCATCTTCGAGACCGTTATCAGCGTTGAGAAGCCCAACCGCAAGTTACTCTTCCCCAGTGACGAGGAGAACTTGGACGGTCTGAACTTCCTGGCTGGCAAGCGCGTCGATGAGGTGAACAAGATGGCTGAGCTCGGCACTCGTCTGGCTCACGTCGATGGTGGCGTGCCCAATATCCGCATCAGCGTTCCTGAGCTCAACGAGTACTACATCGGCCAGCTTATCTACTTCTTCGAAATCGGCTGTGGCATCAGCGGTAACGTTCTCGGCGTCAACCCGTTCAACCAGCCGGGTGTAGAGGCCTACAAGAAGAATATGTTTGCCCTACTTGACAAGCCTGGCTACGAGGCAGACTCAAAGGCCATCAAGGAACGTCTGGCAAAAGAGAATTAAGAATTGAGAATTGGAAATGAATAATTGTCAATTGTCAATTATCAACTATCAATTAAAGCACGGCTTCGAGGCATTCACCCCGAAAGCCGTGCTTTTCGATATGGACGGTGTACTTTTCGACTCCATGCCCAATCATGCCCGTTCGTGGCACGAGTCCATGAAGCAATTCGGTATTCAGATGGACAGGAGCGAAGCCTATGAATACGAGGGAATGCGTGGTGTGGAAACCATCCGCCTGAAAGCTCGCGAGCAATGGCATCGGGAGATTTCAGAAGAAGAGGCACAGCAAATATACGAAAAGAAAGCCAGTCTGTTTGCCGCCTGCCCACCCGCCAAGAAGATGGATGGCGTAGAACGGCTGATGCAGCATATCAAGAAGTGCGGATTACAGATTGGCGTGGTGACAGGAAGTGGCCAGCACACACTGCTTGACAAGCTGGAGCACTCCTTCCCCGGATTATTAAGAAAGGAATACATCGTGACCAGCTTCGACGTCAGTCATGGTAAGCCAGCACCAGAACCTTACCTCGCCGGACTGCGTAAACTGGGAATTGAACCCTGGGAAGCCATTGTTGTGGAAAACGCCCCATTGGGTGTACGTGCAGCCGTTGCCGCACGCATCTTTACCATTGCTGTCAACACCGGTCCCCTTCCCAATCAGCGACTGCAGGACGAAGGTGCCAGCCTTGTACTCCACAACATGGACGAACTGACAGCCCTTCTTCCACAACTTGTAACGGCTGACGCCTAAACTCCTGAATCGTCGGTATCAGAATCATCCTCCAGTTCCGTATCCATCCTTGTGTCACGGGCGATGGCGATATCGCCGTTACGCGTCACGGCAAGAACCAGCGGGATATACTCATCGCTTTGCGGACGTGTAACACTGCAGGCAAAGCGCACCTCATTGCCCTCTACCTTGTCAAACACGAAACCTTCCAAAATGCCATTCTCACGGAAGTCATCATCAATGTAAGAATTAAAAGTGGATTTTGTAAACATACGGTTGAAGAACACACTACCGTCAGCACGGCTGATGGTCAACTTCACACGATTATCTACAAACAACTGGCCCGTCTCGTCTTTCACCATAGGCAACGAATCGTCTGCGATGCGTTCTATGGAGCAGACATAGTCACGATCCAGCCACTTAAAAGACTGGGTATCCTTATAATCATCCGTACGAATAGGTCCCTGTGGAGCCGGCTTCTCATACTTCGTCGCAATAATTACATTCGGTTTCTTTTTGCTGCTACATGACGCCAGGCCACCTGTCAGCACAGCTATTACAATAAGTGGAAGTAGTTTCTTCATTTCTTCTTGTTTTTCGGTTTTGAATGACAAAGGTAGCGTAAACCAAGCGAAAAACCAAAGAAAAATACGTTTTCTTACAAAAAATCTTTATCTTTGCAGGCAAATTACTAATTTACTAAACAAATGAACAAAACAATACTGCTTCTTTTCGCTGTCCTTTCATTAACGGCACAGGCACAACACCGCTCTCTGGTTTGGTCACCCGACAACGGGGACGGCACCTATACAAATCCCGTCATCAATGCCGACTACAGCGACCCTGATGTTTGCGTGGGAGCCAGCGGTGAGGACTACTACCTGACAGCCTCATCGTTCAACTGCATCCCCGGCTTGCCCATTCTCCACTCACGCGACTTGGTGAACTGGGAAATCATCGGCTATGCCCTCAAGGAGTTGGAACCCAAAGAGGTATTCAACAAGCCTGCCCACGGCAAGGGAGTCTGGGCTCCCAGCATCCGCTACCACAATGGTGAGTATTACATCTATTGGGGCGACCCCGACTACGGCGTGTTCATGGTAAAGACGAAGGACCCCGCAGGCGAATGGGAGAAGCCTGTATGTGTCGTAGCAGGTCAGGGAATGATTGACACCTGTCCGCTGTGGGATGACGACGGACGCTGTTACTTAGTAAACGGTTGGGCCAACTCTAGGGCGAAGTTCGCTTCGGTACTGACGGTTCGTGAGCTGTCGGCAGACGGTACACGTCCCATTAGCAATCCCGTCATTGTGTTCGACGGTAACGGCAACGAGAACCGTACCTGCGAAGGCCCTAAGTTCTACAAGCGCGACGGCTGGTACTGGATTATGTGCCCAGCAGGCGGCGTGCCCACAGGCTTCCAACTCGCCATGCGCTCCAAGTCGCCCTATGGCCCCTACGAGCATAAGACTGTATTGGCACAGGGGTCAACCAACATCAACGGTCCGCATCAGGGTGGTTGGGTACATACAAAGTATGGCGAAGACTGGTTCCTGCACTTCCAGGACAAAGAAGCCTACGGACGCGTGGTTCACTTGCAGCCTGTCGATTGGTCAACAGGCTGGCCTATCATGGGCAGCAACGGCGAGCCTGTCCTGCGTCACAAGAAGCCGCTCACCTCTAACCTCTCACCACTAACCACGACCCCCGTCGAAAACGACGAGTTCAATGAACCTCGCTTAAGCCTTCAATGGCAATGGCACGCCAACTATCAGCAAGTGTTCGGTATGCCGACGGCCTTCGGCACCATGCGCATCTACACCTATAAACTCAGTAAGGAGTGGAAAAACTTTTGGGAGGTGCCAAACCTGCTCCTGCAAAAGACTCCTGCCGACCGCTTTACCGTCACCACGAAGCTACGCATGACAGCCAAGGCAGAAGGACAAGCGGGCGGTCTCATCATGATGGGCCTTGACTATTCGGCATTGGTAGTGAAACGTGTAGGCGATAAGTTCCAACTGTTGCAAATCACCTGCCATCAAGCCGATAAGGGCAAGCCACAAGAGGAGAAGCTCATCGCCACGCTGAAGCCTACTGCCAAGGACGAGATTGATTATAAACCCGCCATCCACGAGGATATCTATCTGCGACTGACGGTGAACGACAGTAAGGTACGCTTCGCCTACAGCACGAACGGCAAGAAGTTCACGACATGTGGCGACGAGTTCCGCATGAAGGAAGGTAAATGGATTGGTGCGAAGTTCGGCTTCGTTGCCGTAGAGACAGACCCGAAAGCCGACCGTGGCTGGGTGGAAGCTGACTGGATAAGAATAACGAAATAGAAATAGAGGCGGGCCTAATGGCTCGCCTCTATTGTTTTGGGACTCTCGTCACCGAAGAGGAAGGATGATTGATATCCTCCGAGGTCAACCACCACTTTCTCAAAGACGATGGCAGGATGCAGGGGACGGAGGGTCAGCGTATGTACTTTCTCCGCTTCCTTCAATGGCAGTTCAACCACCTTCTCCACCACACGACGGGCAACGGTCGGGTAATAGATGCTATAGATGTTTTCTGGCTTCTCGTTGAGGTTATCATTGAAGTTCACCTTAACGGGTTCACCGTCATCAAGTACGACCTCATAGCAAAGTCCACCTATATTAAGATAATCAAGAGTTGACTTGACAACAACGTGAATCTTGGCCCCCCATACGGCCCCCGAGGGGGCTTCATTACCCTGCCGCGAGACATTAGTGTCCCCCTCGGGGGACGACAGGGGGGCTTCGAAACGGTAGCTGAGCGAAGCACCGTCAACAGCTTTGTCGTAAGGCATCAGTGTCACACCGCTAAGTGTACGGCCCACATAGGGCAATACCGTCCACTGGGCATCGGCAGCATCGGTTTTGGCATAGAAGTGCTCTGCCTCCATGGAGACATAACCGTCCTTGGCGGTGAACACGTAGGAGGATTGAGCGTTTGGAGAGAGTCGCTGCACGCGTGGCAGGACATCACGGGGACCGAAGTCGTCGTTCCAACTGCGATAGCCGATATGCTTCTGCGTCATCATGCCATTCCACTTACCTCCAGCAATATCGTGGTTGTACTGCGCACAAAGCAGCGAGTCACGACGGAAGCACTGCTCTACCCTATCCGCCCACTGGTTGCAGTCAGGATTCTGCTCCTTATACAACTGCTGGTTCATGGCCTGCGCATAATACATCTCATAGACGTTGGCCATAGCCTGCACAGGGAACAGGATAAGCTGACGGTAGGCATCACGATATTCAGGAGCAATCTCCATGTAGAGACGTAGCGCGTCACGTTCCAGTTGCTGATACTGACTGACCACCTGCTGCCACTCGCCCGTCTGCAGGTTATACGTCCTGCAGTCAAGCATCTCGGCCGTAGAAAGACCGGCATACTTGCAACAGAGGTTAAGGATGCGAGCTGCCTCGGCGGCATGCTCACAACCGAAAGCAGAAGCGCAGAACGCTGTCATGTGTGTCGCGATAACATCGCGACTAACAGAACCGGGCTTCCAGGCCATGTCCATGAAAAGCGTGATGGGGTACTCCATCGGCTTCAGGTCACCGACATTAAGAATCCACATACGGTCAATGCCATGGGTGTAAGCCAACGTCAGCTGTTCCCACATGTTCTGGGCAGGCGTCACGTTGAGCCACTTCGAGTTACGCGGTGCACCGACATAATCCACGTGGTAGTAAAGTCCCCAGCCACCAGGGTGCTTACGCTCCTTGGCATTGGGCACACGACGTACGTTGCCCCAGTTGTCATCGCAGAGCAGCATGAGCACATCGTCGGGCACCTTCATGCCCTTGTCATAGTAGTCGAGCACCTCCTTATAAAGTGCCCATACCTGTGGCACGTCCTTGGGATTCTTGCCCGTCACTTCTTTGATGATGCGACGCTGGTTATTGACAATCTTCTGCAGCAGCTTGGTGTCGGCATCCTCGCTCATAGCCTCGTCACCATCGCCACGCATACCAATAGTGATAATGTCATCGGTATTCTTGGCTCGTTCGATACCCTCACGGAAGAAACGGTCGATAACCTCCTGATTGGTCTGATAGTTCCATGCACCGTATTCCGAGCGGTGACGCGCCCACTCCTGATGGTTGCGGGCCATCGGCTCGTGGTGGCTGGTACCGATGATGACTCCCATCTCGTCAGCCAGGGGCGAGTTCTGCGGGTCGTCAGCATAGAATGCCCATCCCCACATGGCGGGCCACAGGAAGTTGCCCTTCAGACGAAGAATGAGCTCAAAGACTTTCTCATAGAAGTCGTGACCGCCGTAGTTGGTGCCAAATGTGTTCTTCACCCAAGAAGTGAGGCAGGGAGCCTCATCGTTGAGGAAGATACCACGGTAGCGTACAGCAGGCTCTCCGTCGGTATAAGAACCTCGACAGATAAAGATGCTGTCATGATGCTCCGCCGGCACGTCAGCCCAGTAGTACCAAGGTGACACACCTAACTGCTGCGACAGCTCGTAGATGCCGAAGATGGTACCCCGACGGTCGCTGCCGGCAATCACCAGGTTGTTATCAACAAGTTGGATGATATACATCTCACGCTTACCCTTCAGCTGGCTGAGGTCAATACGCTTCTCTTTGACCATGCGGTCAATAACTGCTGAATGGCCGAGTGTACCTACAACGATGGACGGATGGAGCGGATTGAAGGTTGAGAGTTGAGCGTTGAGCGTTGAGAGCTCTGCCTCAACACCCGTCACGCGACCGAAGTCAGTACAGAGGTTCCTAGCAGCACGAAGCACGCCACGCTCATCTCCCGCGTCAACATAGATGGTAGCAGGAACACCGCCAAGCACAGCGCCTGAGCCGTGAATGAGGACATCACCCTGTGTGAACGATACAAAACGGTCGGCAGCCTGTGCCGTAAGAACGGTCAACAGGCATACCGCGAAAAAGATGACTCGTTTCATGTTGATCTATTTCTCCGCTTTCTTTGTTGTTTTGGGCGCAGCAGGCTTCTTGGCTGCAGGCTTTTTCTCAGCGGGTTTCTTGGCAGCCTTCTTCTCTGCGGGCTCCAGCTTCTCAAGCTTTGCCTTAAGACGGGTAATTTCCTTATCCTTCATCTCAATCTCATCACCCTGGTTACGGATGGTGGTGAGCAGGGCATTCAGCTCGTCGTTCTCAATCTCAGGCGGATAGAGGGCATTGACCCTGTTGATGAAGTCACCGAGAATGTTCATGTAGTTGGTGAACGCATCGAACGGTCCGCTATAGATGCCACGGTCAAGTCCTACGTTGCTGGGCTTGGTAGTCATGAAACGGAAGTTGTTGGAAGCCTGCAGATAGTCCCAGTCCTGATTGATGCGCGGGTCATCGGCAATGCGCAGACGGTCAGCCACACTATAGAGCTTCTGGAATGCCTCACGTTGCATGGCGTTGCCCAGCCAGCATGAGCAGTCGCGCTCCTCGTCAACCCATGAGAGGGTGTCGGGCACGTCAATGCTGCTGACGCTCTTCATCTTCATGCAGATCTCCGTCGGCGTTGACCATGTGATGCCCTTCTCCTTGGCACAAGCAGGAAGTGCATGCAGGAAGTCAAGGATGTTGGAGCTCAACGGCTGGGCGATCCCCAATGCCGACAGTTCCATGAAGATATTGATGATCTGCTCCTCTTCGGGCAGGTTGGCAATGCGGTCGATATAGCCGTCGGCAAAGAGCGGATAGCCCTCCCAGTCGCTGTTATTGAAGCGCAGCGAGATGTCGTCGCTCAGCTCCACGTCGCGGAGCAACAGCTTCAGGTTCGGAGCAATGTTACAGTTATAGACATAGTGGGGCGACTTCCAGCCGAGCACGTGCTTGGCACCCTCTGTCAGCATACCCTTGAAACCCATGGCAGCCACCTGTCCGCCAATGTCGTCAGAGTAGATGAGCGACGAGTTACGCAACACCGTCGGCTTCTTGCCGAACAGCTCCTCAATCTTCTGGCACTGCTTCTTCACGTCGAGGGCGAAGGTCTCCTCGTTGGCCAGCGAAGACAGACCGTGGCTATAAGGCTCAGCCAGGAACTCCACGCAACCTGTCTCGTTCAGCTCCTGCAGTTTGGCAATAACCTGCGGTGCATGATACTCCAACTGTTCGATACCTGTTCCTGACAGCGAGAAGGCCACCTTGAAGTACTGGCCGTTCTCCTTAATCATGTCGAGCAGCGTGTTCAGCGCCGGCATGTAGGAACGGTTGGCAATGTCGGTGATGCTACGCTCGTTCTCGTAGTCATCATAATAATAATGATCGGTACCGATGTCAAAGAAACGGTAACGCTTCAGATGTATAATCTGATGTATCTCGAAATATAAACAAATTGTTTTCATAATTTTATTCTACTATTTTACAATTTCACTATTTTACTATTTATGGCGGTTTTTACAATTGTCCAATCGTGAAATAGTCCAATTGTCCAAAGTTACTGTTCCCAGCCGAGAGTCCGTAGATAGAGCGTCTTGATCCATGCACCGACCTTCTCCCATGTTATCTGGTCAACCTCCTTCTTACCCTCCTCCTTCAGATAGTTGAAGAGCGAATCGTTGGCGCAGATGCTGTAGATGGCATCAGCCAGGGCATGGATATCCCAGTAGTCAACCTTGATACAGTTGTTGAGAATCTCTGCACAGCCAGACTGCTTCGAGATGATCGACGGCGTACCACATTGCATGGCCTCCAGGGGCGAGATGCCGAACGGCTCACTGACCGATGGCATCACATAGACGTCAGAGTCTTTCAGACACTCATACACCTGCTTGCCTCGCATAAAGCCAGGGAAGTGGAAGCGGTCGGCAATGCCACGCTCTGCTGCCAGATAGATCATGGCGTCCATCATGTCGCCTGAACCTGCCATGCAGAAACGCACGTTGCGGGTGCGGCGGATCACCATGTTAGCAGCCTCGACGAAGTACTCCGGTCCCTTCTGCATCGTGATACGTCCGAGGAACGTCACCACCTTGTCCTTGCCCGTATGGTCGGGACGCGGAATGGAGGCATACTCCTCTGGCAGCGGATAGACGGCGTTGTGGACGGTATAGCACTTACGCGGGTCCTGATGATACTGATTGATGACCGTCTGGCGCGTCAACTCCGACACACACATGATGCAGTCGGCGTTGTCCATACCGTTCTTCTCAATCGAATAGACGGTGGGGTTCACTTTACCACGGCTGCGGTCGAAGTCTGTAGCATGCACATGGATGCACAACGGCTTTCCGCTCACCTGCTTGGCATGGATACCAGCGGGATAAGTCAGCCAGTCGTGAGCGTGAATGATGTCAAACTGCATGGTGCGAGCCACCACGCCGGCAATAATCGAGTAGTTATTGATTTCCTCATGCAGGTTACCAGGATAGCCTCCTGCAAACTCCATCGCGCCGAGGTCGTTCACGTTCATGTAGTTGAAGTCGGCATACAAATGGTCACGCAAGCGGAAATAGAGGTCGGGGTCCATGATGTTGCCCACACGGTCGCGAACATAGTCATAACTGACATCACGATAAGCAATGGGCACAGCGTTCATGGCCACGATGTTACAGGCTGTACGGTCCTCATCGCCAAAAGGCTTCGGCAGGCACAGCGTGATATCCATGTCGCCCTGAGCATACAAGCCCTGAGAAATACCATAGTTAGCGGTGGCAAGTCCACCAAATACATGAGGAGGATACTCCCATCCAAACATTAATACTTTCATCGTCGCCCCTCCTTATTTTTGGTATGAATATTTTTCCAGTAACTTCAACGCACGCAGGATCTCTGCCACATTCATGGCAAAGGCCATCGCACCACGTCCGTGGAACGGCGGGTTGCCATCGAACAGTTCGCTGACGGTACCCAGTGCGTGATAGTCCATCTCTTCCTCGTAGCCCACCATCTGGCGTTCCAGGAACGACAGGCGTGTGCGTTTGTAGAGTTTCAGGCAGGCCTCCATGTAGAAGCCGCCCAGCCACGGCCAGGCCGTACCCTGATGGTAGGCGTAGTCGCGTTGTGTCTGCGGGCCGACATACATCGGGTTGTAGCCACCGCTCTTGGGTGACAGCGAACGCAGTCCCTTCGGTGTCAGCAGCTCACGGGTACAAACGTCGAGCACGCTCTTCTTCTGCTCCTGGTTCAGCGGCGAGTAGTCGAAGGCCACCGCAAAAATCATGTTCGGACGTACGCTCCAGTCCATCATCGGACCATCCACATAGTCCAGCAGGTAGCCGTATTCGTTCATGAACGTCTCCACAAACGACTGCTTGCAGAGCTCTGCCCGCTTCTCCATGTCGGCAGCCAGCTTCTCGTCGCCCTTGTCGGCAGCCATGATGGCAGCACACTTCAGGGCATTGTACCACAGGGCATTGAACTCAACGATGTAGCCCGAGCGCGGAACAACGGGACGGCCGTTGGCCGTAGAGTTCATCCACGTAATGGCCTTGTCGCGTCCGTTGGCATAGAGCAGCCCGTTCTCGTCAAGGCGTAGGTTCGGGTGCTTGCCGGCTATAATATATTTAATAATGTCGTTGACCAGCTTGCCGTACATCTTGTAGCCCCTCTCTTTGCCGGCCTGCTTCACGTACTGCTGGACAGCCCAGATAGCCCACAGGGGCACGTCGGGCTGGTCCATCTCGTAGATCTTCACGCTCCGCGGCTTGCCCTGCATGAACTCACGCAGGCCCTTCTCGGCCGTCTTCATCACATGCTCGAAGTAGTCCTGCTCGTCAATGGCCAGCGTCAGACCGGGCAACGAGATAAACGTGTCGCGGGCACGGCACTTGAACCAAGGATAACCAGCCAGCAGATAGCGGTCGTCGCTGTCGTCGAGATGCTCTGGCGAACTGCCGCTGCGGCGGTCGCGGAAGTGGAACTGATGGGCAGCGGTCACCAGACAGTGATAGAAGTTATCACGCGGCACGCGCTCCTCCACCTCTTCGTCGAACAGCTTCTTCAGCGAGCTGGTCTTGATGGAAGAGGTTGAACCCGAGAACACGATGCTCTCGCCCTTCTTGATGCTCATTTCGAAATAGCCGGGCACATAGAGATCCTCGTTCGAGGCATAGCCACGCTCCTGCTCCTTCGGATACTCCACGCCACGATACCAGTCGGGACGGAAGATAAACTCGTTCTTCTTCGAGAACTGCATATACAAGTCAGGATAACCTGCATACATACAGGTCTTGATGCCGTTATCCACTTCTTGGTACTCACGCGAAGCCGTCGAGTTCTCATGCGTGAACTGACGGACGCTGCGGAATGCCAGGAAGGGGCGGAAACGAAGTGTCGTTGCCGAGTGGGCATCCACCAACGTGTAACGAATCAAGATGCGGTCCTCGTAATGCTGGAAGACCACTTCCTTCTTTAACAACACACCACCTACACGATAGAGCGTGGTAGGCACTTTGTCACAGTCAAACTCCCGGATGTACTTGTGACCTTTCGGGCTGTAATTGTTTCCCTGATACTTGTGGAGGCCGAGGTTGAACTCTGCGCCGTGCTGAACCACTGTCACGTCAAGCGAGGACAGCAACACGTGGTTCTCGTCGTCGAGTTCAGGAACCGGCACGACCAGCAGGCCATGATACTTACGCGTATTACAATCCACAATCGTTGAGCACGAATAGGCTCCCGAGCGGTTCGTACGCAGTAATTCACGACGAATAGACTCCTCAAGGTTCGTCATCACAGCTTTTTCGAATCGTAAATAACTCATAGTTCCTATCTTCAAGGTTTTAATATTAGTATTCTAAGTATGTTTTAGTTTCCAAAAGTAGTCATTTCTTTCGACATAGCAAAATAATTGCCCGATTAATTTACAAAATCGGGCAATTTTTATTCTTTACGGCACTTTTCTGAATCAAAAGCGCATTTTTACTATTCAATCTCTTTGAATAAACTGTATGGCAAGCATGGTGATGTCGTCGCTCTGTTCTGCCTCCCCGACAAACGTGTGGATGGCATCGGTCTGCGCGTCAATAATCTCCTGAGGTGTCGGGCTGCCGTCTTGCGGTTGCATGTTTGAAAGGATGCTAACCACACGCTCCTCACCAAACTGATTGTGGAAGATGTCCTCTGCCTCTGTCAGGCCGTCCGTGTATAGGAATATGACGCTTCCTGGAGCCATCTGCGTTTCCTGCGTCGTGAAGTTCCAGTCAGGCATCACGCCGATGGGCAGGTTGGGTATCACTTCGACTGTCGAACATTGGCGACCCTCAACAATCAACGGTGCATCATGGCCGGCGTTGCAGTAGCGCAGCAAGCCCGTCTTGAGGTTCAACACGCCCACAAAAGCCGTCACAAACATATTCGTCTCGTTTTCTTCTGCCAGAACGTCGTTCAGCTTGCCGACAATCACGTGCGGCTCATCAACTTGTGTCGAGATGTTTCGGAACAGCGAGCGCGTGACCGCCATCACCAGCGCTGCCGGCACACCCTTGCCGCTGACGTCGCCGATGCAGAAAAACAGCTGGTCGTCGCGGATAAAGAAGTCGAAGAGGTCACCGCCAACAGCCTTGGCTGGTGTCAGCTGGGCATAAATATCCACGTCGTTACGGTCAGGATAAGGCGGAAATATCTTGGGCAACATGCTCATTTGGATGTCGTGTGCCACCTTGAGCTCGCTTTCGAACGATGCTTTCTGTGCCGTCGTCACCTGCAACTCATCGACATAGCGGGCAAGCGAAAGTTGCATGTCGCGGAAGGAGTCGCGCAGGTGGCGCACCTCGTCGTGGCTGGAAACCCACGGCAGCCAGGAATTGAAGTTTCCCTTGGCCACCTCGTCTGCCGACTGTGCCAGCTGGTTCAGTGGTTTGGTGGTTTGACGGATAGTTACAAAGCTGACAAGCAACACGACGATCAGCGCTATCAAAACAAAAAAGAGCAACAAACCAGCCAAGACATAACCCAGAATCTGGACTGTAAGCGCCCTCATGACGAGTCCGATAGACCAGTCTGTATGTTCAATGGGTTTGTAGAAGATGTAACTTTTATATCCTTCAATAGTAAGGTCTTCTTCATCTCCGCCATATTCAGGGTAATAGCCCTTCTTTCCGGAAGTCATGAGATGTCCGACATAGTTATCTACCGTATCAGGCGTCGCATCAGCATAAGTGAAGTAATTCTCATTGATGATGCGCTTCTCGTCGGGGTGTGCAAGGTAGGTACCGTCGCTATCGATGATGAAGATATATCTACCCTTCTGCCATTTGGTGGTATCCTGCTGCTGGTCATCCATATCGTCAGAATCCGAATCATCCCTTTTAAGCTGCTTCTTGCTGACTTTGAGGAGGTGATTCTGTAGCCATTCCAGCGACAGATCGACGCCAAAGACAGCTACGGCATTGCCGCTCTTGTCGCGGATAGGGACGAGATAGGAGACGAGAGGCGTGACACCGTCAACGTCCTCAAAGTAAGGCTTACACCAATACCCTTTCTTGGCCGCCAGCGCTTCATGGAACCAGTCGGCCTTCAGGTAGTCGTGGTCAGCGTCACCGACAATCTTGCCCTCCACCTTAGTGCTGTCAACTCTACTGGCGTATGGGCAGAACCATTTTCCCTTCTGTGGATAGTAGCCCTCAACGAAGCTGATACCACAGCTGCGTATGCGTGGATTGTGCTCTACCAGCCGCTCCATAAGCAGCTGCATGCGGTCAGGATTGTCGAGGTTGTCCTCCACCTGCGGCACCGTGTTGACGGCAGCCACATAGACATCGGAAATGATGCGGCGTACCTTTTCATTCGAGGCATTCAACACGTTCTCATAATAATCCTCCGTCTCGGAAATCAAGACAATGGTGGATAAGCTATAAATAACAAATGAGAGCACACCCATCACAACGACCAGCGTAAGCAATATACGCCAGCTCAGCTTCCCTGCAACGGTACTGTTATAATTGTTTTTCTTCTTTTTCACCTTATTCATCTATCAAAGCATGATAAACGGCATACTGCAGTTTTTCCAACTTTCCGCCACGCAGGAAATACATGCCGACCGTGCGGCTCTCAGGAGCACCATGCTCGTAGCAGAGCTCTAACCCGTTAGGTCCCACGAAGGCAGCACAGATGGCCGTCGGGAAATATTCGCCCCCGTCGTCAGCATTCCACGTACACTCGCCGTTGTCGTAATAGCCCAGCACCTCGACCGGATAAATCTTCTCCCCGTCGATGAGCACCTCCAAGGCCAGCGACCTCTTGTAGTCAACATACTTTTCCTTGGGAGCATTTTTGTATTCCCCCTCAAACTGGATGCAGCCGTAGCTGTAACGTCCGGCAATCCTGTTGGTCAGCAGCGAACGGGTAGCCTTCATGCCGTACTTCCTCTCCATCTGCTTGACAACAGTCTGCGGCAGCGGCTTCTCGTCAGCCACCGAGCTCACAGTCACCAACTTACGCGTCTTCAGGTAGTCCTTATGCAGAATGACAAGCAACTCCCCGTATTCGTACTCACGCCTCGGAGCATCCTTCTTGTTCACGAAAGCATAGCGCAGTCCAGGCGAAGGCAGTGAAGGGCGGCTGTGCAGCTCACCAGGATACAGATCCTCACCGTTAGGCTTCTTCAGCACCTCGTTAAGATACTTGATGTTCACCAGTCGGTTGCCCGCCAGCATCATCTTCGTGTAGCCGGCAGCATTGCGGCGCACCATGTCCTGCATAGCCCATACACTATGCATCTCTTCATAGTACTCCGCATTGTCATCATCCCGCTGCGGCTCCT
>CAMVQS010000021.1 GCA_947169685.1 uncultured Prevotella sp.
TTATGCTGTCTCATCCGTAATGGCCTCATCGTTCCCCACAACCTTGATATTCGTAAAAATAGAACGGTCTCCAAATCGTAACCCCGTTTTTTCTCAATTCCCCAGACTGCCTTTATATAAAGAAATTTTGCGCATTCTTCCAAAGTTACAAAAAAGCTTGTAACGAATGCTTCTTTTTTATTCACGTGTAAGCACCTGAAGATATTTTTCGGAGAAGGGTGTCTTGTCAAAATGCCAGCTCCTTTCTGCTGCCTTGTTAGCCATAAGGCGGGCTTCGTCAGGGTTCTCGTACAGGTGGGTGATGGCTTGGACAATGTTCTGACAGATATTTTCCCGTTCAATGAGCAGGGACACACCTTCACAAACCTCGGGAATGCCACCACAGCGCGTGGCAACCAGCGGCAGTCCGGCTGCCATAGCCTCCAAGACGGTCAGGCCGAAGGGCTCTTCCCATAGGGAGGGAACCACCGCGACATCGGCAACCTTCAGATAGGAGGGCATGTCGCTGTAATCCACGAAGCCGGTGAACACCACTTGTTCTTTGATGGTTTCCGCCTCCCGTTGTAATTCCTGTATGTAGGGCGTCTGTGGGGAGTCCTTCCCGTAGAAGCTGGCTCCGGCAATGATGAGCTTCAGGTGGGGAATGGTCTTGATTTGTTTGATGGCTTGTATCAGTTCGAGAATGCCCTTTTCCTTGGTCAGCCTGCCGCTGAAGAAGACAATGAAATCATCCTTTGACATGCCGAGTACAGCACGGTCGATGGGCTTAGCTTCGGCAAACCGCTTGATGTCGATACCGTTGTGTACGGTTACTATGGGGGTGTTTGCCTGACATGCCACCTTGCTTGTTTGCCTGTTCAGAAAATCTGAGCAGGTGATGATGAGCGAGCTCGCCTCCTTGATGGCACTGGCTTTTGGTGAGTCTGGGCTGATGTAGTCGTTGTTAATCTGGTTGACCAACTTCCCGCCAATCTTCTCGCGCAGCTTCAGGACGAATCCTGGTCTGTTGGCTATGATGATGCAGTCGAACTGTCTGCCTTTCATGTGCCTGATGCAGCGGTAGAGGAAGTATTCGGCAATGTCGTTATAGTAGGGCGTCTTGTTGAGGTAATGATAGATTTTCTTGCCTACCTTCGCCCAGAACGAGTCCAGCGTGATGTTGACGTAATGGTTCTCACGAGTGTTCTTGTCAATGGCCTTGTCGGGCTTGACGCTATAGACCGTGATGTCGTGGAGATGATGCTCGGCATTATAGTCCAGGATGTAGTCCAACTTGGTTTCAACTGCTCCGCCTTTTGTTGCGGGGACTGGTAGCCTGCCTGATGTTACGATTGCGATTCTCATAATAATTCATTTCCTTGACGCCAGAAGTCTTCCGTGTTCCTTCCGTTCGCGAAGTGATAAAAGTCTGTTACGACAGAGAAACTCTCATCGGTAAAGTCTTGGTTCCTGTCTTCAATGAAGCAGAGAGGTACTTCGCCAATGAACGATGCCCAACGGCTGTAGGTGCTCCAAGGGCCGAGGATGCGGTCACAGAGTGAGAGGGTATGCAGGTCGAGCATGTCGCCTGACGGTTCCTTGCCGAACCTGTAGCAGGTACAGCCCGTAAACAAGTCCGTAGAAAAGGCCTCATTGCTGCTGATGAAGAATGCCACGCGTTTGTCGGAATACAACGACTGTATCTTCAGCATGAACTGGTGGAACTCCTCTAAGGAATAATAGTATTTACCGTTGTAGAAAGTCTTATAGTCTCCGTGACGAATGTGTACTCCCACGACGAAGTCTGCCTTTTCCCTGATCTCCGACATCATTCTTTCCGCCTTGTCCGTGATTTCCTTTTTGGGACGGAAGATGTGCTGTAGCTCTTTCTTTGTCTGGGCGAGATAGCGGGTATCCTTCATGGTGAACCAACCCTTCTTGAACCCCAGGAAGTTGAAAATCTTGTCCCATGTCTTGTTGTGAGTAACCTTCCACGTCAGACCTTTGTAGTTGTTCCACCCGTTGCCACGCTCCAGATACCACTTATGGTAGAGAGGATAATAGATGAACGGACAGTGGAGTAGGTTGGGGAAGTCCTCAATGGTCCAGTCGAAGAAGATGATAGCCATTTTCTTCTTTTCTGCTATACTTCGCGCAATAGAAGTGACGTATGTCCACATTCTATTACACGTTTGTCCCGGTGCGTCACATATTACTCTCATCCCTTGTTTTTCTTCGATTCAATGCAAATATAGTCATTATATCAACAAGTAAAGCTTCTTGCCTCTTAGTTTTTAACTAATTTAACAAATACCTTTCTATGATTTTATTTTATATCTTAACATGCACTCCTACACCTTTATTGGTAAGTTGTTGTTTGAAAGCTGTTTGCGTGGTGTATGTTTGCTTTAAAACATACACCAAACATACACCAACGTACACCTTTCGGTATCGCGATGCTGCAAAAATGGCGTTTTTGCGCTCATAAAGTGGCGTATTAACACCCTCAAAACGCCGTTATAACCTCCTCAAAACGCCGTATTGACACTATACAAACGCCATATTTCCGACGCATGGCGAGTAAAGCATCGTTACATGGCGGGTAAGCCACCTTTACATGGCGGGTAAACCACCTTTACATAGTATGTAACGACCCTTTTCGTGGTATGAAAAGGTAGGTTTCATGCCATGAAACTTTCTGAGCTCCTGTGGGTGTATGTTGGGTGTATGTTGGGTGTATGTTTCCGGACATACATACACCAAGTAACTCTCATACAATCAATTATATACGTAAATCTCGGACCTTCTCTCCACGCATTTCCCTCATTATAAGGAAGATGCAGGGACCCTTGCCCGTATAGGTCGTGAGCTCAACCGGCCCGATAATCTCTACAAGCATGTCCGTCGCAAAACTGGTATGGTGTATTGGGTGAAGGTGAGGGAGTAATACCTCCTGCATGGGACACGGACCTATCAGCCTCTAAACAAAGAAGCCTGCTCTCACTCGAGAACAGGCTTTTACTTTACGAATTGTATCATTATTTTTGTTGTTTGACTTTTTTCTCATTTTTTCATGGGAAAAGCATGGCCAGTTCAAAAAAATAGTGTACCTTTGCAAACAGTTACGAGAAAGAGATCTCGTGATTGGAATTAATCGTAGAAACTTTAAGACATTAAAAAAATATCAAGTTAGAACCTTTTTGAGTTTATGCTCAGGGGGCAGCTAATATGACCATATGGGAAATCGAAGTATTTATCTCGATGTTATCAAAGGATTGGCTATCGTTTTAGTGGTCTTTGCCCATTGCATCCAGTTTGGAAGCGGTGAGCAGTTCTATGCTAGTCAGCGGTGTTTCAGCGACTCTGCTTTTTCGTTTATCTACGGCTTCCACATGCCACTGTTCATGGCAGTGAGCGGCTACTTGTTCAGGAAATCCGTCAACCGTCATTCAGTAGGGCAGGTGGTTGTTTCACGAGTGAAATCATTGTTGATACCCATTATTGCCTGGCAGACGCTGTATCTGCTGTTCCTCATGCTGACCGACCAGATATCATTCTCATGGAGTCTCGTATATTCTTATCGCGGGGCATTGTGGTTCTTGTGGAGCGTGCTGATATGCAGTATGATTGTATTGGTTGGACGTGTATGTTTTAAGGATTCCATTCTCTTCTGCCTCCTGGTCTGCGTGCTGCTGCTGTTTGTTCCTGACCAGTATCTCAGCAGCTTACACGTCTTCATGTTCCCGTATTTCGTGGCGGGCTATTACTGGAACCGTTACGGCATGCGGAACAGATATAACTCACTGTCGCATGAGGCAAAATGGATGCTTTGTGGCGGCTCGTGTGTTGGCTTCCTGCTCTTTTATTTCCTGTATGATGCGCCGGAAAGGTCGATTTATTTGAACGGCACGTGCCTGCTGGGACGCGCTTCCGTCGGGGCGCAGTTGCTCATTGATATGGCAAGATACTGCTATGGTCTCCTGGGCGTTTCTATGGTCATGATTCTGATAGACCAACTGCTGCCTTATCTGAAAGAAAGTGTTATAGGTAAGTCCTTGGTGGAATTAGGGAAGATATCGTTAGGCATTTATGTGATTAACCATTACACCTACGATTTGATGCTTTTATTGCCAATATCATCGAATTACGTGTATATGCTGACCATTCTGGAGACAGTCATTACGATGATTTTTATTTACTGGACGATTAAGCTGATAGAGAGGAGCCGTTATATCAGTCTTTTGTTATTGGGGAAGGGATGATTTCTTATAGGAAGTCAATAACTTATAGATCCTTGGTTTGCGGGCAATAAAGTATTTCATGCCTCTGGTTGAGACAAACATGACGAGGAAATACAGTACGACTAAAACGGGGAAGGTTAATAGTCCACAGCCTGCCAGATAGACAAAGTTTGTTGCGTAGGGTTCCACTACATGGTAACGGAGGAGGATGGCCAGGGCAGCAAACACGGCAAAAATCAGGTAATAGGGCGCCATTCCACGCCAGTAGGTAGATACCTTTTGGTTCAGACCTCTTGTGAAGAGGAAATAGGGCCTCCAGAATAGGGCGATGAAGAACACGCTGACGATTTTACCCAGCAGGATGCCTACAATGCCGAAGAACGGAGCCAGACAAAGGGTGACGGTGATGTTGACCACTAATTCTGTCCAAGCAGTCCATACATCCTGAAACAAGCCGCAGGCTGAACGGTACATCTCCACGACACCACGTGACAGGAAAATAAAGATATTGAAAATGAGCAGATAGATGATGAGGTCGTCCAGCATGTATTCCTGTCCGAGCCAGCAAATGATAAACGGCTGGATAAACATGAGCAGGCCGAAGATGATGATGCCTGTTATCAGGAAGCGAACCGCTGTGAGTTCCCAAAACACTTTCATTGTGTTCTGCATATTGCCTTCTGCAATCAGGTTTCCCACGCCAGCATTCATACCGTCGCTCAGAATGTTTGTCAGGAAGTTCAGCTTGTTGACAATAATCATGTAGTTCCCATAGTAGGCTACTTGTACGACAGAGACGAAAGCTCCGACCAGTATCTCATCACTACGGTAGAGAATGAGATCCTTAATCTTCTGTGCGAATATCTGTCGCGTCTTCTTGAGCACTTCCGGATACTTCTTCAGGTTTTGTCGGCCTTCCTTCAGACTGATACGCAGCCAAGGGTATTCTTTGCGAATGCGATAGTTGAAAACGATACATCCGATAACGGTAAAGACCAAGCCGACAAGCACCCACAGGTAGAGGTTACGGTAGTAGTATGCCAGGAGAATCTGTACGATGCTCTGAATGATGCCTATTGACTGGAAATAAGCATTTACTACATATTGTTTCTGATTGGCACTGACCAGCAACTGTCGATAGTTGAAAATGTAGCCCATCATGGAGGACGCCAGGAACGAATAGAAGGCGAAATAAACAAGGAACAGACCTACGGACAGGTTGCCAAACCACCACGGGAAGAACAGACTGATGATAAATCCACCACCGCCAATAATGAAGCCTATGCAACGGTAGAGATAGGCCAGCATGGACATCACCTCATTGATTTTCTCGTGGTTGTCTTCCTGCAATGGTTTATAGAGGAAATAGACAATGCTGGTTCCGATGCCCAGCTCGGCTACGCTGAGGAATGACATGATGTTCATCAGCATACCCGTCAGACCAATGAACTCGTCACCCAGACACTCTAAGAATACCTTTCGGGAGAAGAAAGCGAGTAGGAGGGAAAGAATGTAGAAAAACATTCCCACCTTCATGTTCATGACACTTCTATGTACCCGTTCTCCCATTGGTTATTTGTTGTGTGTGGTATGGATAAAGTCCTTGTTCTTACGGTCTATCTTAAACAGATTGGCTATCATTCGCCAGACTAAACGAGGCAGGTAGGTGAGACGACTGAGAACCGCACGGCTGCGTAAGGCGGAGGGCATGGCAACAAACAATGAGATGCTTAGCAATCCGAAGAGAAACCACCACTTCAAAGTGAAAAGTGAAGAGTGAAGAATGAAGAATGAGATGGCAGTAGATATAATAGCAAATATGAATGTCAAGACCAACAGCATGGAACGTGGAATGAGTGCCTGCTGGATGGTCTTGTCGATATAGTTGATGTTGCCTGTGGTGATAGCCTTGGGAATATAGGGTAACATGAGCAGGAGCGTCTGTACCTGACCAGTCATCCAGCGCAGGCGCTGGCGCTGGAAGTTGTCGCTGTTGCTTACTTTCTCGTCAAATACAGGTATGTCGTTTTCGAACTTGATAAAGATCTTCTCCTTCATGAGCATGGCTTCCAGCTCGCGGTCCTCAACGGCTGAATCGAGCAGACCAACATGTTCCTTGAACCACTGATAGTCAAAACACATTCCAGAGCCGATAAGGGCTGAAGACATTCCGATGACATTATGGGCACGACGGAAGAGGGTGTTGTTAATCTCCTCGCTGACACCGTCAAGTACGGCAATGTCATTGTCGGAATTCTTGGCACAGCGATGACACTGGATGGCCTTATAGCCTTCGGCACATGCTTCGTTCAGCCTACTCAGGAAGTCCGACTTGACCACGTTGTCGGCATCGAGGATAACCACATGGTCATAAGTTCCGCTTGTTTGCTGGATGGCATATTGCAAAGCCTGTGCCTTGGAGCTTTTTTCAAAGGTGGGTAGGTGGAGAGTGATGGGAAGTGACGCCAACTGCTTGTTTGTTGTATCCTCCATGTGGTCGGAGATAACGGCAAGGTGATATTTGTCTTTCGGATAGTCTGACAGCAGGAACTGCTGGACGGAATGTACGATGACGGCATCCTCGTGGTAGGCGGGATAGAGGATTAAAAAGGTGGAAGGTGGAAGGTGGAAGGTGGAAGGTTGTTTTCTTTTCCCCTTGAATAACGAAAAAAAGGCAAAAAGGCATACATACATGACGGATGCAGCCATGATAAGCCACAGCAGGATGTCAATGATATGTATGACATGCCAAATCATTTCTTCTTATTCTTGTTGACGTATTGTTTATCACCTTTCACAATTTTGGCCGTGTTGAATACGGAGGACAGCATGATGAGTGGTGCCTTGGTAAAGGACTTGTTCCAGTTCTTGTCAACCAGATAATCTGGTGTGGCCAAAGCAAAAATGAACAAGACAAAAGCGAATAGCCCCCACCACTTAATGGCTAACGTAAAGTATATGAGTGGCATAAGGACGCTCATAAAAGCAATGACGGCCATCATAATGGTTCGGGGAATCAATAACCACTGTAATAGTTTGTCAATCCAAGCGTAATAACGGTTGATAATGGCCATTGGCAGATGATGGATGTTTCTCAGAATGGCATGTAGCTGAGAAGATGCCCAGCGTGTCCGCTGATCGTTAAATTCCTTGCTTTCGCGTGTTTTCTCGTCATATACAAGAATGTCGTCGAAGTAATCTATAAATATATGCTGACGCATGAGCAAGGCTTCTAATTCTTTGTCGTAGCCAGTTGTAGTAATTTTCTCAATATTCTCCTTGAACCATTTGAAATCGAAAGCATTGCCTGACCCAGATAGGGCAGAGGATAGGCCAATAGTAATGTGCCCACGACGGAAGATGGTATTATTGATTTCTTCAAAGACGGCATCCATATGGGCAATAGCTGTATCGCGATTCTTGGAGAGGCGATGAGCCTGAATGGCTTTCGTCCCGGATACCTCGTAGGCATCGTTCATCTGTTGCAAGAAATCTTGATCAACAATGGTTCCGGCATCTAATATGACAACAATGTCATATATCTTGAACTGGGGCAGGTTTTTGATGGCATATTGGAGCGCAAGGGCCTTGCTGCTATGATTGAAATTCGGGGTTAACAAAGTGATAGGGTTTTGGGCAAGACGGAAGTTGGTCATCTCGTCTTCGTGGTCAGAAATGACGGTAATATCAAATAATCGTTGTGGATAAGACTGTCCCAAAACAGCCATGACCGTTTCCATAACGACCTTGTCTGCCTTATAGGCGGGGATGAGCACGATAAAACGGTTCTGATGATTTGCTTTGGGGATGTTCGGATGACTGCTGAACATTCCAGCTATAGTAAAGACGGCCATGTAAAGAACGGTTAATGCAACGATTCCAAACAAACTCCAGTCAATAATATATATAATGCGCCAAAAATCCATATGATTATAGTATTATAAAGTCTTTAATTCCTTTTAGAACAGCTTTCGTTAAGGCAAAGTTGCCTTGTGCCGTGTATTTTATCACATCGCGACTTCCTACCAAGAAGATAAGATACATATATGTGAGCACCTTTTCTGATGACTGATTGTTTCGTTGTACGAACAGCAGCCTGTTTCGTGTGATGTAATAGGTGCGTAAAGGACTGTTTTGGCCTGTGGTCTGACTCTCCTTATGGTATATGGTGACTGCAGGCTCATACCAGATGTCGTACCCTGCACGACGAATCATCATAGACCAGTCGAGCTCCTCGTAGTAAAGAAAATAGTCTTCTGGCATCATCCCTGCGCGTTCAACAGCCTCACGCTTAACCATCATGGCTGCACCATGAGCATAGGGGGTGGGGTGGGAAGTGTCGTATTGTCCGTTGTCTTTTTCGCCGAAACCGATGGAACGGTTGCGCATGGTGATGGTTGTCAATGGGGTATAGCCTGCGAACTGAATGGGTGCATCGTCCCACGCAAAGCGTATCTTGGGACATACCATGCCAATCGTATCTGATGACTCCAGACGGTCAATGAGAGGCTGAAGAATTTTCTTATCTCTTACCTCTTGCTTCTCACCTCTAAACAGAACGGTGTCGTTGTTGATGAAGAACAGGTATTTTCCTTGGGCTGCCTTGATGCCAAGATTATTACCTCCTGCAAAGCCTAAGTTCTTATCGCTACGGATGACCTTGACTTGAGGATAGCGTTCTGCAATGACAGAAGCCTCGTCCTCCTTTGATGCATTATCCACCACAATCACCTCTAATGAATACTCATCGAAGGGGATGGTATCAATCAATGCGCAGGTATCTTTCAGCCCATTGTAATTGACTGTAATGATAGATAATTCAATGTTCAATTCTTATATATTAGACTCGTGATGCTTTCTTTTTTTCAAGCTTCAGGCGTTTTCGCTCTTCTTGTTCTGATATGATTTTGTTTTCGTATTGTATCCATTCATCTTCGAAGAAAGGCAAGGCATAGACCAGCGACAGCCCGCCATAGAAAACTAAGCAGTTGGGGAACTGCATCAGCACCTGGTTACCGTAGCCTCCCAATTGTAGCGCAACAAAGGCACAACACATGCCGGCACCTATGCCTCGTAGGGAAGGACTTTTCAATTTAAAGAAGACAATGATACATGCCCCCAATAACATTACAACAGTAACTATGACGAAAAGGGTCAGACCAATGATTCCCGTGTGCTGCCAGACAAACACATACTCGGAGTCAGGAGGCGTCGTGGCCAGTTTCCTGTATTTGTTGTTGGCTGGAACATTCTCATAACCGATACCGATACCAATGCCCCAGGGCGCTTCTGCCATGTACTTCTTCATGGCTTGCTGATTGACAGAACGGGCACCGGCTGATGCGTCGTTCGGGTCGAAAGCTGTTCGCATACGTCGTATTTGCTGATTGCCATTTCCTATGGTTGTAAAGGCCAACATGAATACGAATAGTGCAAAAAAGATGGTAACAGGTACAGCAATCTTAAACGATTTTGACAAAAAGATATATACAATGAATCCTGCAAAGAAACAGAAGATTGCAGTACGTGTGCCAGATGGGAACATCGCCCATAGGCAGGCCGCACCGACTATTCCAAAGAAAATACGATGCTTCCATATTTTACTTGTGATGGCGAAGATAAGGAATGCAACAGAAGTGGCTGCTATTCCGATACCAAAGTTAGCTGCATCACTATAAATTGAGAAATATCGTATCAGTGTTCCTGCCTGTAGAATGTGCGTAGAACGGCCTCGAGTCTGAATCCATGTATTTTCGGCAACTGTGAATCCCATATTCTTTTGTTTCCAAACCCAAACACAAGCAAATAAAGCTAATGCGCCCCAAAGATATAGGTATTTTATAAGTACTTTGGGGTTAGTAAGATATAAAATATAGACAAAAAAGGCATACAGAAGCTGGAAAGCTATCAGACGGGCACCAGTGTACCATGCACCAACGTTTAAGCCCAAGTCACAGGTGTCATTCAACACTTCAATCGTGCAGAATCCACACCATATAAGCAGCACATACAGCATAATATTACCTGTACGTTCAGCTCGAAGATCCTGAACATTGATAATGGCCATCACCAACAGTATAATCTCCAACATTTCATTGGGCAGCGACATCGGTATGGGCAAGTGGATGTCTTTCATCTGAATGAAATAGTTGACAATGAACAATGTCCAGAACACGAACATCCTGAAACGGAATGCCGCAATGATTACCAGGGCAATGACAGGGATGATACAAATGATGGCAAAAACACCGAACCCAGCTGTCGCAAACTCATATATTGCAAGCAAAAACAGGAGAAAGAGCAGTAAAACTCTTCCTCCGTTGTTTTCAACAAAACTTGAATATTTTGATGTCGCAATATTCATGAGTGCTTATTTTGCATGAGAATTCTCTGTTGCCGTCAAGCCTAACTGAGAGATGCGATAGACGAAGTTCTTGAACTTTGTGTAAGGCGGCAACTGGCCGGTAAACTCTTCTACAGCATAGCGGCTGGCTTCAGTCAGATACATATAGAGCGTATCCTTGTTTTCTAGTTGTGACTCCACCTCTTTCAGCGCTTTCTGGTCAACGTCTTTCCAGGTACGGTTAGCACGTGTAACCATCAGGTTTACTGTACCCATATTCAGCAGGGCAGGTGTGATAGAATTGTCATTGAGATTCGGATATTCCACGATGGCAATCTCTTCTGGCATGATGTCAGAGCACAAATCTTTTATGCTCTTGGCCATGATGTATTTACTGTCTTCTGCCAGGAAGTCCTCATTGTATGTCAGACGACGAACTTGCAAGCCAATAGATATCCAGTAATTTTCCAATTCTTGAGCAAGATAACTCTTACCGTTAGCTGCATCTGTTGAGAGAAGGTTTAGTACGTTCTGCTGTCCTTCCTTGAAATGAGGTAACAATACTTTGCTTAACTGGTGTAATGCCATATCGGAAATGGTCTTGTTGTAGCGACGAAAACGCAGATTGCTTTCCTTTGGATAACACCCCATGACGGGAATTTTAGTAATACGTTCAGAGCGCATACGGTCACGAAGTGTACGGTCAAGCAGTTCAATAATGAAAAAGTAGAGTGCTGTCAACATGAAGGTCAGCAGGAATGCTCCCAACAGAATCATTAAGCGATTGGTTGGCTGAGCATTGAGTGGGAACATCGGCGGATTGAGCACACGAAGCGTCGCCGTCGTCATCTGCAGGTTGCGCTGACGCAGGCGAGCTGCATTTAAAGCCTTCAACATTTCCATGTAGTTACCTTCAATAAAACCGATATGGCGGTTTTTGCGGTCGATAGTAGCACCGATGGGGGCATAAAATAGATATTGGTTATCCAATTTCTGTTGCATGATGTCATTAGCATTCATCATGGCTTTGGTTTTTTCAAGTAGAAGAACCTGCTCCAGCCAACTATCAATCATCTTATTGGCCTTTACACCCGTTTCTGCATTAAAGGAAGCTGCTTCAATGTCGCGTGTCAATGATCTTACTCGACCTGTTGCTTCCTGTAGGTCACGTTGTGCTCTTGCTAACTCTTGTTGAGCTGCAGCGTCAGCACCGCCATTTTCACTGCTCATAATCTGTAGATTAGAGATACGTGACTGGATACGGGAGATGTCACGAACACTATTGGTGAACTCACGGTTTGAACGGATAATCTGGGCGCGGTTACCTAACTGGCGCTCCAAGTAGTCCATCAATGCCTTGGTTGTTGTATAGTCCATCAATTGGTTGTTTGTCGCTTGCTGTTGTTCTGCTTCCAGCATGGCAATCTGTTTGGTTTGCTCGCCATAGTTGATAATCTTTTTGGAGATGTTATAGCGAATCAAATCATCCTCTGCATTGGTCAGAATGCGGTAGAGACGGGCCACTTCTCGCTCAAAGAACTTGATAACGTTTGCTGTCTCGCCAAAACGAATCTGCTCGTATTGTTTTTTGAACACATCGTTCAAAATGTCCAGCGTGTTATAAGCAATACCAGGGTCGTTGGCAGAGTAGGCAATGTCAATAATATCACTATTGTTAAGCTGTAAAACCTTGATGCGGCTGGTAATGTTGTTAATGCCAAAATATGGATGGGCATTTAACAGACCAAAGAGATAGTTGTCCTGCATGGGCTTCTCGTAGGCTTTCAGATTGGCATAGGTCTGAGCCTCGCTGTTGTGCTTAATCAACGCCTTTACTTCGGCAGGAACAGTTGCGTTCAACTCGCGGAAATGTTCTGCAGAGATGTAATTGTTATCCTTGTTGGGATTACCATACATCATACAACGGGCAAACAAACGAAGGGCAACCTCATGAATGGTATTATCGGTTGTGATGATTAACATCAGGTTGTTAATGTTGGTCTGGGAATTTCCACCAATAGCACCAGTTCCTTCCATGTTGTAACCGGTAATCATACCCGTATAGATGGTGGTGTTGGTGTCATAGACTCGTTGCATGTGACGGGTCAAGAACCATGCCACAATAAGAGCTATCAATGGCAGAATAACAAGATACCAACGAATCTTGTATAGGAAACGAACTAAATATCTGAATGTATCCATAATTGTATGTTTCGTTTGTTATTTTTTCTTTTTCTTTGCTTCTCTCTCAGCCTTTCTCTTGGCCTCTCTCTCTTCTTTCGCAAGCTTAGCCAAACGCTTCTCTTCTTCAGCATTCTCGCGTCTGATTCTCTTTTCCAATGCACGCTTTTCTTTCTCTAACTGGCGTGGAGTCTTGGTAACATTGCCATCGAGAGTGATTTCTGTCGTCGTGTTAGTCATGATGGGGGTGTGAGTCAGAATCTCCAGAGTAAGAATATCTGTCAAAAGAGATGTCTGCATAGCTTGGTACTGACTGACGACAGATACCTCCTGCAATTTGGTGTAGGCAAAATTCTCAATGTTCAATTCGCCCTGATGGAACTGCTCCTGATTGAGCTGACCGGCACCCTGATAGATGGCGGCACCTTCACTCATGGTCTTCAGTGTTACCAAGTTGTTGGTGACGCGAGCATAGATAGTTCCTATCTGCAACTTTAAGTTGTCATATGCTTGGTCTCTCTGGTATCGTGAAATGTCAGCTTGAATTCTCTTACGCTTAACTGCTGCAGTTAAGTCCAAGATGTCTTCTAATGGTACAGATAGATTAACACCAACGTTCCAATAACTTTGTTCACTTCCCTGGAACTGGTAAATCATGGTGTTGTAGCTTGTGGAGTTGTTTCCCCACATATCGGTCTTACCATAACTGTAGCTGGCATGACCATACACGTAGGAGAAAATGTGTCTCTTTTGTTTGGCTACTTCTAAAACTGCCAACTCATGCGCTCTTGATGCTTGTAAAATGGTCGGGTTTTCTTTTGCATTCTCGTAAAGCACAGAAAGTGGTGGCAGATGGAACGTAGAGAAGTTGATGTCGGACATTTCACTGGAATCAAAGAATCCAGCACTAATACCAGTGTTCTCGTACTGTGCATAAGCAGAACTTCCTGTAGCTATTACAATGAATGTAAACAATAGTTGTCTTAATCTGTTCATCGTATTTAATGTTTATTGATTCAGTTATACGTTTTCTTTTTGAATAAAGGCAGTCAGCGTACGGAAGATAATCTTCATGTCAAGAGCAAAGTTGTAAGTCTGACCGTAGATGATATCTAACTGCTTACGTTCTTCTGCTGACATGTTACCGCCTTTGCCGCGCTCTTCAACTTGCCATAGTCCTGTCAGTCCGGCAGGAGCCATGAAACGGTCAATGCTTGCGTCAGCGGTCAGCTTTTCAGCCTCGTAGAGTGGAAGAGGTCTGTTGCCCACAATGGACATGTCACCCTTGAGAATATTAAAGAGTTGTGGAAGCTCGTCAATGCTGTATTTGCGGATGAACTGTCCCACCTTGGTAATGCGCGGGTCATTCTCAACCTTGACAAAAGCATTGTTGATGTCTTCTTCTTTCTGCTTGTTAAAGTCACTTTCTGCCACCACGAAGTCGTCACCTACCAACATGATTTCCTCGTCGCTAATCATCATTTCTGATTCCATGCCCATGTCATACATCTGCTGCTCGGCCTCGTTGCCAAGGGGTGAGGTAATGGTGGTCTTGGAATCTTCGTCTTCATCTTCTTTCTCAGCGTATTGGTTGTGTCCCTTGCTGACTTCTTTCAGTCGCTGCTCTGCATCAACATACATGCTGCGGAACTTCAGGAAGTCAAAAATGGTGTAGTTGGTTCCTACGCGCTTCGATTTGAACAGCACAGGACCCTTACTCTCCAGTTTGATGGCAATAGCCGTGATGATGAAAACGGGAGAAAGGAATATGATAGCCAATCCGGAGAAGAAAATATCGAACAAACGTTTCCAGAGGGGAATCTTGAATCTCAGAATCTTGTATTTTGCATCCTGATCATTAAACATGATATTCTCACGTTCTGATATAAACTGAATCTTCTTGTTCAGTTCCGTAATGGATGCTTCCTTGCTCAACGTATCATTGATGCCACATTTCTGATATAATTTCCTTTCTTCGTCAGTTAAGTTGTCTGTCAACAAGATAATATAGACATTCGGACTCTTCTTTCGAATATAGGTAATTGCAGTAATGTCTTCGTTGCGTATATTTTTCTCAACGAAGACAATGAAATGCTCATTCCGGATATGTGGCGTACATATAGATGCTGTCTCCTTATAGGCAGTCGTCATTTTGACAGACTGCCCAGGTATATATTTCAGGCGTTCTTGCGTCTTTGGGTTGCTTCCTAAATATACAACACCTATCATATTTACTATATATATTAATGTGTCTTAATGATGAATTAGTTCGGAAGGATTTTCTTCACTCGAATTTTCAACTCCATTGGGTTGAATGGCTTGACAATGTAATCCACAGCACCAATCTCCAATAAACGGATACGCTCTGATGTTGAGTCTTCACTCGAAAGCATGATGACAGGGATATGACGGAACAATTCGTTCTGCTTAATCCATTCCAGAAAGTCGTCGCCACGCATTCCCGGCATACGAATGTCCGAAATAATCAAATCAGGCGTATTGCCAGCCTGTAACCACTTGACACCCTGCAGTCCATCAGGAAGCCATTGTACATCATATTCACTCATGAGGTAGATAGAGAGCACTTTAGCAATGGTCTCCTTGTCGTCCAAAATCAATATTTTTCTTTTCATATACGTATATTTATAGAATCTTCTAAGGTGCAAAGGTAAAAAAAAGTTTTTAATTGTGTTCAAATAATGATAAAAAAATGCACAAAACAGTGAAAAAAGTTGCTAATTAAAATATTTTTTGGGAATTTTGTGGTGTTAAACGTATTATTATTGAATAGGAAACATAAATAATTATGGGAAACAGATATTTATTAGGATTTGATGTCGGCAGTTCTTCTGTCAAGGCATCGTTGGTGAATGCCGACTCCGGCAAGTGTGTTGCAACAGCTTTCTATCCTGAGAAAGAAGCTCCGATTATGGCCGTTAAGGCTGGTTGGGCTGAGCAGGATCCGCAGATGTGGTGGGACAATGCCAAGTTGAGCTTAAAGAAAATTATGGCTGATGCCGGTGCAGTGGCTGATGAAATCAAGGCCATTGGTATTTCTTACCAAATGCATGGACTGGTCTGTGTTGACAAGAATCTCAAGGCACTTCGTCCTTCTATTATTTGGTGTGACTCGCGTGCCGTCCCTTATGGTGAGAAGGCGTTTAAGGACTTGGGTGCAGACCAGTGCCTGAGTCACCTGCTGAATTCACCGGGTAACTTTACGGCAGCCAAATTGGCATGGGTAAAGGAAAATGAACCTCAGTTGTATGATCAGATTTACAAGATCATGCTCCCCGGTGACTATATCGCCATGCGTCTTTCAGGAGTAGCAAATACTACTGTTAGTGGTCTTAGTGAAGGTATGTTCTGGGACTTCAAACAGAATCAGGTGGCAGACTTCCTGATGAAGTATTATGGCTTTGATTCATCACTCATTGCTGATATCGTTCCTACGTTCAGCGTACAGAGTGAGGTGTGTGCTGAAGCTGCAGCAGAACTTGGCTTGAAGGAAGGTACCCCGATTACGTATCGTGGTGGAGACCAGCCGAATAACGCCCTTTCGTTAAATGTTCTCAACCCGGGTGAAATTGCTGCCACAGCCGGTACCTCTGGTGTAGTTTATGGTGTGTTGGGTGAGGTTAACTATGACAAGCAGTCTCGTGTAAATACCTTTGCTCATGTTAACCATTCGGCAGAGCAGACACGTCTTGGCGTGCTGTTGTGCATCAATGGCACGGGTATCCTGAATGCATGGGTTCACCGTAACATTACTCCGGATGTGGGTTATGCTGAAATGAATGATCTGGCAGCTACCGTACCCATCGGCAGTGAGGGCGTGACCATCATTCCGTTTGGTAACGGTGCGGAGCGTGTGTTGGAGAACAAGGAAATCGGTTGTTCCATCAATGGCCTGAACTTCAACAAGCACAACAAGGCTCATTTGGTTCGTGCAGCCCAGGAAGGTATTGTATTCTCATTCTGTTATGGTATGGAAATCATGCAGCAGATGGGTATGAACATTCAGAAGATCCATGCAGGAAAGGCTAATATGTTCCTCAGCCCGCTGTTCCGTGACACGCTGGCTGGCGTGAGCGGTTCCACTATTGAACTGTATGATACTGACGGCTCTGTTGGTGCTGCTAAGGGTGCCGGTATCGGTGCCGGTATCTATAAGGATAATAATGAGGCATTTGCCACGTTGGACAAGCTCCAGGTAATAGAGCCCGATGACGCTCATCGTGCAGACTATCTGGCAGCTTATGCACAGTGGAAGGAAACGCTGAATAAGAGCATTTGATAACCGCAAGCTAACATGATAATCGGCATAGTCAATAAGGCTATGCCGATTTTTTTATTCATAGACTTTTGCTTTGCGTTTGCCCAGCAAAACAGCCAGCGCGTTGAGGGCGAGAGCTTCCATTTCGTCCTCGCCTGGGAAGATGTGTACGGGAGCCAGGAAACCGACACGTCGCCGGATTTCGTTGACGATGTACTCGCTGTGAGCCATACCACCGGTCAGCAGAATGGCATCGATGTTTCCACAGAGTACGGCAGCTTCGGCAGCAATGTTTTTCGATACGTGGTAGAGCATGGCCTCGACAATGAGACGGGCATGTTCATCGCCCTGCTGGATGCGTTCCACGATTTCCCGCATGTTATTGGTGCCCAGATGAGCATTCAGACCGGCTTTGCCGGCAATACGCTTCAGCAACTGCTTTTCAGTATATTTGCCACTAAAACAGAGGCGGATGAGGTCGGCTGCTGGCAGGCTACCAGCACGTTCGGGCGAGAATGGTCCTTCACCGTCGAGGGCATTGTTGGCATCAATGGCACGACCGTGTTCATGGGCTGCCACGCTGATTCCGCCGCCTAAATGGCAGATGATGAGGTTCAAATCCTCATATTCACAGCCGATTTCCCGGGCATAGCGGCGGGCGATGGCACGCTGGTTCAGTGCGTGCCAAATGGCAATGCGGGGCATGAGGGGTGAGCCGCTGATGCGGGCCATAGGTGACAGCTCATCAACCACACCCGGGTCGGCAATGAATGAGCGGCATCCGGGGATGGTGGCGGCAATCTCGTATGCGATAAGGCATCCCAGGTTGCAGGCGTGGTTGTGCATGACACACCCATATCGAGTGTCGTCCAACATTCGCTGGTTGATTTCATACACACCACCGCTAACCGGCTTAACCAGTCCGCCGCGTCCTATTACGGCATCAAAAAGCAAAGGAATATCAGACTGTTTTAGCTCATCAAGCACCAACTGGCGTCGGAAGTCCTGCTGTTCTGTGACATCCCCATACTTTGAGAGTTCTTCTGCGGTATGGGTAATATTTCGTAGCAGAAGGGGAGTCTCATCCTCATAGACTGCAATCTTGGTCGATGTGGAACCTGGATTGATGACTAATATTCTCATATAGCAGCCAGGACGAGTGAGTAGTATTTCGATTCTGGGCTGTCGGCACGTGAGGGAAGCACACAACAGCATTGTGTTCCCTGTAGTACACCGGCGGTCTTTGCGTAGCCGAAGAGTGTCAGCGTTTTATAAAACACGTTACCGGCCACGATGTCGGGGAAAATCAGGGCATCGGCCTGTCCGTCAATGACGCTGCGAATGCCTTTCTCATGCAGACTGACAGAGTCGAGTGACGTTTTCAGGTCGAGCGGTCCGTCAATGATGCAACGCCCGAACTTTCCTGTCTGTGCCTCGGCAATGATGTCGAGGTAGTCGGCGGTATATGGAAATGCCTTGGCGCTCACTTTCTCAGCGCAGTGGATGAGTGAGATGCGTGGCTCGTCGATACCCAATGCGTGGCAGACATAATTCATATAGCGAATCTGTTGGCGACGCTGTTCGGGGGTTGGAACGGGAATAACAGCCGCATCGGTGAAGAAGAGCAGCTTGTCGTACTTGGGTATCTCGGCCATCGCCACATGCGTCAGTACATGTCCAGGACGGAGAATGCCCTTCTCTTTATCCAAGATGGCTCGCAGCAGCACATCGGTATTTATCAGACCTTTCATGAGGATGTCTGCCTCGCCGTTCTTACAGAGTGCTACAGCACGTCGTGCACATTCTTCCTTGTCGTCACCATCGACATAGATGGGTTCGATAAATCCCATCTCCTTGCCTTTCTCTACGGCATAGCGGGTACTGGCATCGTTGGCCGACACCACCGCTACGCGTTTACGGTCGCCCCGCTGCTGCAGGAAGACGATCATGTCGTTTAGGGTTCTAATTGATTGCATAGGCTGATGATGTTTTTTAGGATAAACTTTCTTTGTACCACTCAAAGAGTTTCTGTACGCCATCCTCTATCTCGACTTTGTGCGTCCAACCCAATGAGTGTAGTTTCGTGACATCAATGAGCTTGCGCATGGTGCCGTCAGGTTTCGTTGCGTCGAATTCCACCGTGCCCTCAAAGCCTACAGCCTTGACGACGAGTTCGGAGAGTTCGCGGATGGTCAACTCTTTGCCGGTACCCACGTTGATGTGGCAGTTGCGTATCTCGCCGAGGCTGGGGATGGCACCGCCACGTCCTACTGAGTGGTTGCGGTCAACGGCACCGTCGGTTGATGCGCCGTAGTGGACGCTCGAATACTTCTCAATGCCAATGATATCGGAGAAGTTCACGTTGAGCAACACATGGACAGAAGCGTCGGCCATGTCCTCGCTCCACAAGAACTCACGGAGCGGCGTACCCGTTCCCCACAGCACAACCTTATTATTATAGATACCGTACTTGGCGAGCACGTTGAGGATGTCGTCACTTAGTGACGACCCACTGAATCCTTCTACTGGACGAATGTCAAGGTCGCGGCGGATGGCATCCCAGTCTCCGTCGTGGATGAGCTTGGCCAGATAGACCTTGCGCATCATGGCGGGCATGACGTGTGAGTTCTCCAAGTGGAAGTTATCGTTGGGGCCGTAGAGGTTGGTCGGCATCACGGCAATGTAGTTGGTGCCGTACTGCAGGTTATAGCTCTCGCACATCTTCAGGCCGGCAATCTTGGCAATGGCATATTCCTCGTTGGTGTATTCCAGCGGCGAGGTAAGCAGCGCATCCTCCTTCATGGGCTGTGGCGCGTTTTTCGGATAGATGCAGGTGGAGCCGAGGAAGAGCAGCTTCTTCACGTTGTGGGCATACGACTCCGAGATGACGTTACATTGCATCTTCATGTTCTGCATGATGAAGTCGGCACGATAGAGCGAATTGGCCATGATACCACCCACGAAGGCGGCAGCCAACACTACTGCATCAGGACGTTCCTCATCGAAGAAACGGCGTACAGCCAGCTGGTCGGTCAGGTCCAGCTCCTTGTGGCTGCGTCCTACCAGATTGGTGTATCCCCGCTGCAGCAGGTTATTCCAAATGGCGGAACCTACCAGTCCATGATGTCCCGCCACGTATATTTTAGAATTCTTATCCAGCATAGTACTTTTTTACTTCACAATTCCTTTCTCCAGATATTCTGCAAGGTTGGTGCGTACCTTGGCGGCAGCACCCTCGGCAGCCACCTTCGCCATGTCGTGATCCACCATCAGCTTCACCAGTTCCTCGAACGAAGTCTTGTTGGGGTTCCAGCCCAGCTTGGCCTTGGCCTTGGTGGGGTCACCCCACAGGTTCACCACGTCGGTGGGACGGTAGAAGTCGGGGCTGACCTCGATGAGCACTTTACCCGTAGCCTTGTCAATACCTTTCTCGTTTTCGCCCTCACCCTTGAACTCCAGCTCGATGCCCACATGCTTGAAGGCATAGTAGCAGAACTCGCGAACGCTGTGCTGCACGCCGGTGGCAATGACGAAGTCCTCAGGAGTATCCTGCTGCAGGATGAGCCACATGCATTCCACGTAGTCCTTGGCGTAGCCCCAGTCGCGCAGCGAACCGAGGTTGCCCAAGTACAGCTTGTCCTGGTGGCCCTGCTTGATGCGGGCTGCAGCCAGTGTTATCTTGCGGGTAACGAAGGTCTCTCCTCTGCGCTCACTCTCGTGGTTGAAGAGGATGCCCGAGCAGCAGTACATGTTGTAGGCCTCGCGGTATTCTCTCACAATCCAGTAGCCGTATTGCTTGGCGACGGCATAGGGAGAGTAGGGGTGGAACGGCGTGTTCTCGTTCTGCGGCACTTCCTCTACCTTGCCATAGAGCTCGGAGGTTGAGGCCTGGTAGATGCGACAACTGTCAGTCAACCCAAGCTGACGGACAGCTTCCAGCACACGGAGCACACCTACGGCATCGACGTCGGCTGTGAACTCGGGCGAGTCAAATGATACCTGTACGTGACTCTGTGCCGCGAGATTATAAATCTCGGTGGGACGCACCTTGCCGATGACCCCCAGAATGCTCATGGAGTCACCCAGGTCAGCATAGTGCAAGTGAAAGTGCGGCTTGCCTTCCAAGTGGGCGATGCGCTCACGGAAATCTACTGACGAACGGCGGATGGTGCCGTGAACTTCATAACCTTTCTCTAACAGGAATTCAGCCAGATAGCTTCCGTCCTGCCCAGTAATGCCGGTTATCAATGCTACTTTTCTTTCCATCGTATTTTATTTGTCTTCACCTGAGAACTGCTTGATGCGCTGTTCCTCAGACAGTTTACATATTAATAATGTGTCGTTGTTTTCTGCTACGATATAACCGTCCAGTCCCTGCACCACGACTTTCTTCTCCTGCGTGGTGTGGATGATGCAGTTGTGGCTCTCGAAGAGACTGATGTCCGGTCCGATGCAGGCATTACCTGCCAGGTCTTTCTTCGACTGCTCTAACAGCGAGCCCCAGGTTCCGAGGTCGCTCCATCCGAAGCTGGCGGGGCATACGAAAATCTCTTCGGCCTTCTCCATGATGGCATAGTCAACACTAATGCTTTCGCATTCAGGGAACAAACGGTCAATCTCCGCCTGTTCCTTCTCGGTGCCGTATATGGGCAGTAACGACTCGAATAGCTTGGCCATTTGTGGCTGGTAGATGCGGAAGGCATTGACGATGGTCGATACGTTCCAAATGAAGATGCCAGCATTCCAGAAGTAATTGTTTTTGGCAATGTATTGTTTGGCTGTTTCCAAATCGGGCTTCTCGCGGAAGGAATCAACACGGAATATGTTTTTGTTGCGTAACGAGTTAGCGGAAAGATCTGCCTGAATATAGCCGTAACCTGTTTCGGGACGAGAAGGCTTCATTCCGAGTGTTACGATAGCATCGCTGTCGGCAGTGAATTTCAGACAGTCGGAAATGATGCGACGGAACTCTGGTACGTCTAATACTACGTGGTCACTGGGAGATACGACAATGTTGGCCTTCGGGTCGCGCGACTTGATGCGCCAGGATACGTAGGCGATGCAGGGTGCCGTATTGCGACGGCAGGGCTCGCACAGAATGTTGCTAACAGGCATGTCGGGCAGTTGCTCATGAACGATTCCCGCGTATTTCTGGTTGGTTACTACCCAGACATTTTCAGGAGCACAGATAGATTCAAAACGCTCAACGGTCAGTTGCAGCAGGCTTTTTCCTGTGCCCAGCACATCAATAAACTGCTTTGGGTGCTCGGCTGTACTCATTGGCCAGAAGCGGCTGCCCACACCGCCTGCCATGATAACGAGATGATTGTTGATTCTTGCCATAAGTAAGTTATATCATTACAATCGGCAAATATACAAAGAAAAAATGAAACGAACGAATAATTATTCGTCTTTTTTGTCTTTCTTTTGTTTTCTGACGGTTTTAATGGCGAAATAGGCCACAGCGAGCACTACTAATACCACAATCGCGCCGACAATGTAGTGGTTATATTGCTCAATGGTAGCCTCCAACTCGTTCTCTGGTACAAAGGTGGAGAGATACCATCCCATGGCAGCAAGAATGGCATGCCAGAGTCCTGCACCGATAGTGGTGTAGAGCAGGAATTTCCAGTAGTTCATGCGTGCCAGCCCTGCTGGGATGCTGATAAGGTGGCGTATTCCTGGGATGAGTCGGCCAGTGAGGGTGGCCACGATGCCGTGATTGTCGAAGTAGCGTTCGCTCTTCTCCACCTTCTCTTGATTAAGCAGACATAGCTTTCCCCACTTGCTGTTGGCAAACTTGTAGATAACAGGCCTTCCGACGTAAAGTGCCACGAAATAGTTGATACTGGCGCCTAGGTCGGCACCGATGGTAGCAAAGAGCACTACCAGAAAAACGTTTAACTCACCACTGGCTGCGTGGTATGCCGCAGGAGCCACGACGAGCTCCGAGGGAACAGGAATAACTGTACTCTCCAACAGCATCAGCAGCAGGATGGTGGGGTAGTTGAGATTGTTCAATAGTGTTGTTATGAAACTCATGACTGTATTCTATCTTTCATATAATCATAATATTCTTCGGTTTCCATGCCTTCAGGGAACAGCCCAGCCAGCACGACACGTGCTTCATGTGGGTTACGTCTGATGGCCTCCTTCAGGTATTTCAGAAATTCATCATAGTACTTCAGGTCCCAACAGCAGAGCGCCATGTAGGAATAGCCGTCGTTAAAGTCATCGCCGACAACCTCAAAGAACTTCTGAAACATGGTGTAGGTGGCCTCCACGTACTTGTTGTCATAGAGTGAAACGATAATACGCAAAAGTACTGTCGGAGCATTTCCTGAGTTCATGATGGCTTTCTTGAACGACTCCTCGGCCTCGGCTATTCTGCCGTTCTCCAGCATGATGTGGCCGCGTAGCACTTCCATGTCGTTGTGGTCACAGTCCATGTCTTCCGTTTTGTCGAGACAGTCCATCGCCTGTTTCAACATTCCTTTCGTGCTGTAGGCAAAAGCCAATTCCTGATATATCTGTATTTGGTACTCGGATTCTTCAGTGGTCAGCTCTCTTGCTTTCTTCAGGTGTTCAATGGCTTCGTCAACTCTGTTCATGTTGAGCAGACAGATACCCATCTGTAGCTGATTGAAGTCGAATCCGGGCATCAGGTCCTCGTAGCGCTGGTAGTATTTCAGTGCTTCCTCGTAGTTGTTGAGTCTGTAAAGCCCGTTGGCTTTGGTGAGCATGCTGTCAGCGTCGTTCGGGTCGATGGCCAACGCATACTCGCTGCTGGTCACCGACTCGCCGTAGTCCTCGTTCATGAACTGGGCGTTGGCCAGTGCGTTCCAGTAACGGGTGGAGTAGGGGTTACGGTCAAGAAGTTCATTGAAAATGCGCTGGCTGTCCTTGAACTTCCCGACTCCGAACATCACGTGCCCCATCAACTCCTTGAAGTCTGGTGAGTCATTGCCCTTCGAGCGCATCATCCACTCGTAGGCTTTGTCGTTGACACCATAATCCAGATAAATGTTAGCTACGTCAAGTACAAAGTCGTTGTATTCGTCAGCATCCACCGTTTTGAAGTAGTCGCGCAGGAAATGGTCGGCCTCGTCAATCTTGTTCTGGGCAACAAGAACCTCCGCCCGCATGTAGAAGTATTCGGGGTCGTTCTTGTCCAGAATCTCATCAAGGAGCGCTTCTGCTTTCGTTATGTCCTCTTCTGCCAGCGCCTCACGAATCTTATAGACCAGCGGCGAGGTGGCACCGGGATTGAGTGAGAGGGCGTGCTCAATGGCTTCGTCGGCTTTCTCAATATCACCTGTAAAGTGATAATAGTCAGCAATATCGGTCAGCTCGTCAGCATCTAACAGAACAGGCTGGCCGTTATTGACCGCCTCCTCGTAGTCCTCCAGCAGGTTGCTGAATTCCTCACTATCGAAATAGTCGTCGCCTGTACGTTTCACTCTCAATGATTAACTCCTCAGTCCTACCGTGCGGTTGAACACCAGATGCTCCGGCGTCGATTCAATGTCGGGCGTAAAGTAGCCGATGCGCTGGAACTGCAGGAAGTCGCCCGCCTTCTTCTCTTTCAGATACTCTTCTACATAGCAGTTCTTCAGTATGGTAAGTGACTGCGGGTTCAGCAGCTCGCGGAAGTCACGGTCGTCTGCCGATGGATTCTCCACCGAGAACAGCTTGTCGTACAGTCGTACCTCGGCAGGCAGACAGTGGCCGGCACTGAGCCAGTGCAGCGTCTTGCCCTTGATTTTACGGTCGGCACCGGGCAGTCCGCTGCGCGTCTCGGGGTCATAGGTGGCGTAGATCGTCGTCACATTGCCCTCGGCGTCCTTGTCGCAGGGGTGCTCCTCGTCGCACTTGATGATGTAGGCGTTCTTTAGACGAACCTCCTTGCCGGGAGCCAGTCGCTGGAACTTCTTTTCGGCCACCTCCATGAAGTCATCACGCTCAATCCACAGCTCGCGGCTGAAGGTGATCTGGTGCGTGCCGTCGGCCTCGTTCTCGGGGTTGTTCACGGCGGTCAGTTCCTCGGTCTGTCCTTCGGGGTAGTTGGTGATGATGAGCTTCACGGGGTTGAGCACAGCGCTGACGCGGCAGGCCTTCTTGTTCAGGTCGTCACGCACGGCAGCCTCCAGCAGCGCAAAGTCGTTCAGGGCGTCAAACTTCGTGTAGCCGATGCTGTCGATGAAGTTGCGGATGCTCTGTGCCGAGTAGCCACGACGACGCATACCACAGACGGTCGGCATACGGGGGTCGTCCCAGCCGTTGACCAGTTTCTCATCGACGAGCGCCTTCAGCTTGCGTTTCGACATGACGGTATAGGTGATGTTCAGGCGGTTGAACTCAATCTGGCGCGGACGGTAGTCTGTCTGCTGGTCTTTCTCCTGCAACAAATCCACGAACTTGTCGTAGAGCGGACGGTGAGGCACGAACTCTAATGTGCAGATGGAGTGGGTGACACCCTCGAAGTAGTCGCTCTGTCCGTGTGCGAAGTCGTACATGGGGTAGGCGTGCCACTTCGTTCCCGTGCGGTGGTGGGGCGTCTGAATGATGCGGTAGATCACCGGGTCGCGGAAGTGCATGTTCGGGTTGGCCATGTCCAGCTTGGCGCGCAGCACCATGCTGCCCTCAACAGCCTCGGGAGTGTTCATCTGCTCAAACAGGCGCAGGTTCTCCTCCACGGGACGGTCGCGGAACGGGCTGGCCGTACCGGGCTGTGTGGGTGTACCCTTCTGCTCGGCAATCTGCTCGCTGGTCTGCTCATCGACGTAGGCCAGTCCCTGCTTAATCATCCACACGGCCAGGTCCCACAGCTTCTCGAAGTAGTCGCTGGCGTAGTAGAGGTTGCCCCACTTGAAGCCCAACCATTGGATGTCGTGCAGAATGCTGTCAACGTACTCCGTTCCTTCCTTCGAGGGGTTCGTGTCGTCGAAACGCAGGTTGCACACGCCACCGAACTTCTCGGCAACGCCGAAGTCCATGCAGATAGCCTTCGCGTGTCCTATGTGTATATAGCCGTTGGGTTCCGGTGGGAAACGTGTCTGCAGTCGTCCACCGTTCTTGCCGGCCTCCAAGTCTTCCTTTACAAACTGTTCCACGAAGCTCAAGCTTCGCTTCTCCTCATTCTCTGTAATGATTTTCTCTTCCATAATCCTCTTTGTATTTTTATTTTGCTTGCAAAGGTACGATTAAGTGAGCAAAAAACCAAGAGAATCTTGAGTTTTTTCGAACGTGAGTTCCTTCGAGATGAAATCTCAGAGGTACAATTAAGTGAGAACAAAAGTACCTTCGACCAAAGATCAAAGGTAGTGCAAACTGAGGGAAAAGCAAAAACGATTTGTTTTTATTTTAATTAATGTATCTACATTGTCGCTATCACCAACAGGAAAATAAGGCCAATGATAATGATGGTTATGCAACCGCATCCGCATCCACATCCACAGCCAATAAGCTCCTGATTTTCCTGAACGGCATATTCTTCGTATGTCCTTGTGCCACCTAACGCATGGTTTACCTTGTAGCGCCAGTCGGCAACCCAGTTACCGCTGGTTATACGGTCAGCCTGATCCAACGCCTCGTTTGAGGCATCGCTGGGTCCGAATATGGCAAAATGACTTAGCATCGACAGAAAGCCGATGATGGGGTAGGCGATGAGGTCACTCAGCATATTCATTATTATCTCAACTCTACACTCACTTAATCCCTCTTTCGTTCAATGCCTGCTGGTAACGGTGGGCATTGGCCATGTGTTCTGTACCAGTGGCAGCAAAGGCATGGTGGCCAGAGAAGTCATCCTTGGCACACATGAACAGATAGTCCGACGGCGTGTAGTTAAGCACCGCGTCAATGCCCTTGATGCTGGCTACCTTGATGGGGCCCGGGGGTAGGCCCTTGTTCTTATAGGTGTTGTAGGGACTGTCAATGTTGAGCAGACTGTCGTAGAGCCGCTTCAAGTCAAAGCGCTTCCAGGCGTACTTGATGGTGGGGCAGGCCTGTAGCGGCATATCTTTTTTCAGTCGGTTCAGGTACAGGCCGGCAATGATGTGCTTCTCCTCCGTGTCGTTCGTTTCTTCGTCCACGATGCTTGCCAGCGTTTGCACCTCGTTGGGTGTCAGTCCTATGGCTTCCGCTTTCTGTCGGCGGTCTGGCGTCCAGAAGTCCTGGTATTCTCGCTGCATACGCTTCATCAGGTCGTCGAGTGTCACGTCCCAATATATGTTATAGGTATTGGGAATAAACATGCAGATAATAGTCGCGGTGTCCGCCTCGTACTTTGCACAGAAAATGGAGTCACACAGTGACCGGGCAATGGTGGTGGAGTCGAGCATCAGTTTCTTCGACAGCAGGGCAGCCAGCCGTTCCTTGGTACGTGCCTCGGGTACAGTCAAATCGATAGGCTCCTGCTGTCCACCGCTCAGTCGTCGCCAGACGGTCAGAGCACCGTCTCCAGGCTCAATCTTATAGCGTCCAGTATGAATGTTGTCTGCGTACTTTAAATGTCTGGCAATTGTGTGGAAGGCCTTTTTGCCCACAGTGGTAGCAAAGGGCTCCAGCTTGGCATACACGGAGTCAATCGTGTCGTCGGTGTCAATGCAGACATACTGCGTCTCATTCTTTGCTGACAGCGAGCAGAACAGATAATAGCACACCAGTGCGATGATGGCAGTCAGTCCTGCGCCTGCTGCATAGAGATACGCCTTGGGATATTTGAAGTTCTTTTTCTTCATCATTTCATTCTTTTCTGCGACAAAGGTACGATTAAGTAGGCAAATAACCAAAAGAATCTTGAGTTTTTTGAACGAGGGTACCTATGACCGGTAAGTCGAAGAAATTAAATCGTATAAAAACAAAAAAGCGATGGCCCATCTCAGGCGACCGCTTCTATCTTCAATAGGTATTAGTCCTTTTTTAAGGTAAAAAGATTGTTTTCAGGATAACGCTGCAAAGGTAAGGCTATTTTTTTTAATAACCAAAGGATTTCTTGACTAATTTCAAGAAAAAGGAGCTGTGCGGGAACACAGCTCCAAATTTTATCAAATTTTAAGAAAATATTTGTGCAAACGTTAGCCTTTAGGAGTTGTACTCCTGCCAACTCTTGATGGCAATGTCTTCCTGGCTGAGGGCGGTAAATGCTTCGATGAAGGCTTTGGCCAGACGAACATTGGTCATCAGAGGAATGTTGTGGTCAATGGCTCCACGACGTATGCGGTAGCCATTGGTCAGTTCACGCTTAGTATGGTTCTTGGGTACATTGATAATCAAATCAAATTTGTGTTCGGCTATCATGTCCATAACGTTGTTGTCGCCTTCCTCATCGGGCCAACTGACAACAGTTGCCTTTACACCGTTCTCATTAAAGAACTTAGCTGTCCCGCCGGTTGCGAAGATATCGTAGCCTTTCTTAATGAGCTCGCGCGCTGGCTCCAGCAAATCCACCTTGCCTTTCACACCGCCTGAAGATACCAGAACGCTCTTCTTCGGTAGCTTATAGCCTGTGGCTATCAGTGCATTGAGCAATGCCTCGTTCAGGTCGTCACCCAGACAGCCGACCTCACCCGTTGAGCTCATATCTACACCCAGCACGGGGTCTGCATTCTGAAGACGGGCAAACGAGAACTGACTGGCCTTGACGCCAATGCGGTCGATGTCGAACTCAGACTTGTCGGGGCGAGAGTAGGGAACGTCGAGCATAATCTTCGTTGCCGTCTCAATGAAGTTACGCTTCAGAATCTTTGAGACAAAGGGGAACGAACGGCTGGCGCGCAGGTTACACTCAATAACCTTCACCTCACGGTTCTTAGCGAGGAATTGGATGTTGAACGGACCGCTGATGTTAAGCTCCTTGGCAATCTTACGTGAAATCTTCTTGATCTGACGAATCGTTGAGAAATAGATATGCTGGGCAGGGAACAACATCGTTGCGTCGCCAGAGTGGACACCTGCGTATTCCACGTGCTCCGAAATGGCATATTCAACAATCTCGCCTTTGTCGGCCACAGCATCAAACTCAATCTCCTTGGTATCCTGCATAAACTGTGAAACAACTACGGGGAACTCCTTACTGACCTCAGTGGCCATATTGAGGAAACGGTGCAACTCCTCGTCATCGTAGCAAACATTCATAGCTGCACCAGATAGGACATATGAGGGACGTACCAGTACGGGGTATCCCACTTCATTGACAAACTCCTTGATGTCATCAAATGATGTCAGTGCACGCCAAGCAGGCTGGTCAATGCCCAATTTGTCGAGCATAGCGGAGAACTTATCACGGTTCTCTGCACGGTCAATGTTGACCGGGCTTGTTCCCAACACAGGTACGCCCTGACGGTAGAGCTTCATGGCGAGGTTGTTGGGTATCTGACCTCCCACACTGACAATAACGCCACGCGGCTGTTCCAGGTCCATCACGTCAAGCACACGCTCCAGTGACAGTTCGTCGAAGTACAGACGGTCGCACATGTCGTAGTCCGTAGATACTGTCTCTGGGTTGTAGTTGATCATGATGCTCTTATAGCCCAGTTTGCGGGCAGTGTTGATGGCGTTTACCGAACACCAGTCGAATTCTACTGAAGAACCAATACGGTAGGCACCCGAACCTAAAACTACTACCGATTTCTCATTATTATAATAAGAGATATCATGAGCAGCCGCGTATGGTTTGCCGTCAGGCTGTGCAAACGCCGGCGTGTGCGTGTAGGTAAAGTAGAGGTAATTAGTGAGCTCAGGATGTTCAGAAGCAACTGTAGGAATACGCTTCACGCTGGGCAGAATGCCTTTTTGCTTACGGTGGCGGCGTACTTCAAGATTCTCTTTTTCCATGTTGCCTGATGTGGGCTTCAGCACAAAACGGGCAATCTGGAAGTCAGAAAAACCTGCTTGTTTTACTTCGAGTAGCAACGTATCGGGAACATCCTCCAGCTTATTGTACTTCAGCAACTCATGCTTCAGGTCAACGATATGTTTCAAGCGCTCCAGGAACCATACGTCAATCTTTGTCAGCTCTTCAATGCGCTCAATGGTGTAACCTTCCTCCAACGCCTGTGCAATAGCAAAGATACGCAGGTCAGTGGGGTTAGCCAGTTCCTCGTCGAGGTTGTCGAACTTCGTGTGGTCATTGCCCACAAAGCCGTGCATGCCCTGTCCGATCATACGCAAACCCTTTTGAATCATCTCCTCGAACGAACGGCCGATGGACATGATTTCACCTACGGACTTCATGCTGGAACCAATGAGGCGGCTGACGCCTGCAAACTTCGTAAGGTCCCAACGTGGTATCTTACAAATCATGTAGTCGAGCGAGGGCGCAACATAGGCAGAACTTGTGGTTCCCATTTCGCCAATCTGGTCGAGTGTGTAGCCCAAGGCAATCTTGGCTGCTACGAAGGCGAGAGGATAACCTGTTGCTTTTGAGGCTAATGCGGAGCTTCGTGAAAGTCGCGCGTTAATCTCGATAATACGGTAGTCGTTGGTGGTTGCATTAAAGGCAAACTGGATATTACATTCACCGACGATGCCCAGATGACGTACGCACTTAATAGTAATATCCTGTAGCATCTTCACTTGCTCAGGTGTCAGAGAGCAGGTGGGAGCCACCACGATGGATTCGCCGGTGTGAATACCCAGCGGGTCGAAGTTCTCCATGGAAGCTACAGTGAAACAATGGTCGTTGGCATCGCGGATGCACTCAAACTCAATCTCTTTCCAGCCTTTCAGAGACTCCTCAACAAGAATCTGCGGAGCAAACGTGAAAGCGCTCTCAGCCAACTCACGGAAAGCCTTTTCGTCAGGACAGATACCACTACCAAGACCGCCAAGGGCATATGCCGAGCGAATCATGATGGGGAAGCCTATTTCACGGGCAGCCTTTAAAGCATCGTCCATGTTCTCTACAGCGTGGCTGATAGGAACTTTTAGTTGTATCTCGCCAAGCTTTTTGACAAACAGGTCACGGTCTTCTGTGTTCATAATAGCTTCCACGCTGGTGCCCAATACCTCGACGCCGTACTTCTGAAGCGTACCGTTCTGATAGAGTTCTGTACCGCAGTTCAGGGCCGTTTGTCCACCAAACGCCAACAAGATACCGTCGGGACGTTCTTTCTTAATGATTTCAGTCACAAAGTATGGAGTGACTGGTTGGAAATAAACCGTGTCGGCAATTCCTTCAGAGGTTTGGATGGTTGCAATGTTCGGATTGACCAGAACAGATGAGATACCTTCTTCACGTAGCGCTTTCAGGGCTTGTGATCCCGAATAGTCAAACTCTCCGGCCTGTCCGATTTTCAGGGCACCGGAGCCTAAGACTAAAACTTTCTTTAGTTGCTTTTTCATTGTTGAATATTTTATGCTGGTAGAAATTTGCGTGCAAAGATACGAATAAGTGAGCAAAATGCAAAAGGAAAACTTGTTTTTCTTCTCATTTTATTTGTTTTCGCCATTATATTATCGGCTGAGACAAACACGAAAAAACCGCCGAACTTAATTCGACGGTTTGATTCTCTCAATTAGTTCGTAAATGAGCTAATAATTACTGAGCAACAGCAGCAGTGTCAGCGACAGCAGCAGTGTCAGCGGGAGCAGCAGTTGTGTCAACAACCTCAACGTTAGTTGAATCAACAGTCTCAGCAGCGGGCTTGTTTGCGTTGTTGCAAGAAGCGAAAGAGATAGCTGCCATAGCTACGAACATAAATACTAATTTCTTCATTTTCTAATGCTTTTAAATCTGTAAAACAATCATTTGTTTATTAAAACGCTGCAAAGGTATATATTTTTTTGATAGGTTGTATCTTTTTTTTAGATTTTTTTTTGCCCCTTTTTGTAACTTTTTTGCAAAACGCTGTAGCATAACGCTTTATGAAATGTTAAATTTTCGTGTAAAAATGACAATTAACGAATATTAGGGCAAAAAGCGTGTTTTTGTAGAAAATAATTTGTACCTTTGCATACGCTTAATGATACACATTATTATATATATAATATAAGGATGATTGATACTTCGGCATTTCAAGGTAAGACGGCAGCCTATTTCACTTTGGGTTGTAAGCTGAACTTCTCTGAGACATCGACCTTCGGCAAGATGTTGCAGGAGATGGGCGTGCGTACGGCTCAGAAGGGGGAAGTGGCGGACATCTGTATCATCAACACTTGTTCTGTAACTGAAGTGGCCGACCATAAGTGCCGACAGGCTATTCATCGTTTGGTGCGTGAGAATCCTGGTGCCTTTGTGGTAGTGACGGGGTGCTATGCTCAACTGGAACCGCTGAAGGTCAGTAAGATTGAGGGTGTGAGCCTGGTGTTGGGCTCCAATGAGAAAGCTAACCTCATCCAGTTTCTATCAGACAGCTTCACCAGAAGAGACGGGGTAACAACATATAAGACAGAGAAGACCAAGGACATCAAGACCTTTGCTCCCAGTTGTTCGCGTGGCAATCGTACACGCTATTTCCTGAAAGTTCAGGACGGCTGTGACTATTTCTGTACTTACTGTACTATTCCCTACGCCCGTGGCTTCAGTCGTAATCCCAGTATTGATTCGCTGGTGCAGCAGGCGCGTCAGGCAGCTGCCGAGGGCGGCAAGGAGATTGTCTTGACAGGTGTGAATATTGGTGACTTCGGCAAGACGACAGGAGAAAGCTTCCTCGACTTGGTGAAAGCTCTTGACGAGGTGGAGGATATTCGTCGCTACCGCATCAGTAGCCTGGAGCCCGACTTGCTAAGTGATGAGCTGATTGACTATTGTTCCAAGAGTCGTGCTTTCATGCCCCACTTCCATATTCCTCTGCAGAGTGGCAGTGATACCGTGTTGCGCCTGATGCACCGCCATTATGACCGTCAGTTGTTTGCCGACAAGATACACCAAATCAAGAAGCTGATGCCCGATGCCTTTATTGGCGTTGATGTAATGGTGGGCTGTCGTGGTGAGACACCTGAGTGTTTTGAGGAGACATACAGTTTCCTGGAGTCGCTCGATGTGACGCAGCTACACGTGTTCCCTTATTCTGAGCGTCCTGGTACGTCGGCCCTGAAAATTCCATATACCGTTGATGAGCTAACGAAGAAACAGCGCAGTAAGCGACTGCTGGATCTCTCCGACCAGAAGACGCAGGCCTTCTACGCCCGTCATATCGGCCAGCAGGCGGAGGTGCTCTTCGAAAAGGCTCCGCGTGGCCGTGCCATGCATGGCTTTACGCGTAACTATGTCCGTGTGGAACTGCCAGCAGCTGAAGCCCGTGAGGAATATGACAACCAGCTTCTTAACGTCAGCCTCGGTGACTTTAATCATGATAAAACGGCATTAAAAGCTAAGATACAACATGGATAAGCTTGCTATTGTCATACTCAACTGGAACGGGGCTCGGATGCTGCAGCAGTATCTGCCATCCGTGTTGCAATACTCGCGTGACGAGGCTACGGTCTATGTAGCCGACAATGCTTCCACAGACTTCTCCATCGACCTGCTGCTGTCACGGTTCCCTGAGTGCAAGCTGATTGAACTGGACAAGAACTGGGGATTTGCCGAAGGCTACAATAAAGCGCTTGCTAAGGTCGAGGCTGAGTACTACCTGCTGTTAAACAGCGACATAGAGGTGACTCACCATTGGTTGACGCCGCTCATTGAATTTATGGATGCCCACGCTGATGTAGCTGCCTGTCAGCCCAAACTGCTCTCTATTGCTGACAAGGACCGATTCGAGTATGCAGGGGCGAGTGGGGGATTCCTTGACCGCTATGGCTACCCCTTCTGCCGCGGGCGTATCTTTGACACGGTGGAACGTGACGAAGGACAATATGATAACGTGCAGGACATCTTGTGGGCGACGGGCGCAGCATTGATGATCCGTTCCAAAGATTACTGGGAGACAGGTGGGCTCGATGGTCGTTTCTTTGCCCACAATGAGGAGATTGACCTCTGCTGGCGTCTGCGTATTCGTGGCCGTCGCATCTGCTGCATACCAGATTCCTATGTCTATCATGTGGGAGGCGGAACGTTGCCCAAGGGCAATCCCATGAAGACCTTTCTGAACTTCCGCAACAACCTGACGATGCTCTACAAGTGTTTGCCTGACAGCGAGTTGAAATCAGTCATGCGTATGCGTTGGTTTCTGGATTATCTGGCGGCGTGTCAGACACTTATACTCAACCGTAACTTTGGCGATTCCCGCGCCATATTCCGTGCACGCCGTGCTTTCAAGCGTTGGCGCAAGGACTTCGACGCTGATCGTGCTGCCATACAAAAGAGTCGCATCAGCACGGTCATTCCTGAACAGAGACCATTCTCCATCCTTTGGCATTATTATGCCAAGGGGCACAAGACATATTCGGCGCTGCCTGAATAATAATGGTGTTTATCTTCTCTTAAAGGTAAGTTTGGAGGGTAGCTTCTGCCACTTGCCGTTCTTGGGAACCTTGATGGTGCTGCCATCTCCCTGCTTGAGTATAAGTGTGGAGTCGTCAGCCAGCGTAAGTGTTGCGGTCAGATCTTCGCTACCATAGTCATTGATAAATTCCACAACGGCTTTCTTATCGTTCACAATCTCGGCACTGGTCATGACCCAGTAGAATCCGTTGTGTTGTTTTGCCAGAAATCCAGGTAATTGTCCGTAGAGTTCGTGTTCAGGGATATCCATGTTGTCATGTAGGTTCATACGGATATAAACCTCGTATTCTTCATTGAAGAAGTAGCCTTTGAACGGCTTGCTCTCCTGCTGCGCATGCACCCCGATGGAAATCCATATTACTGTTAGTATAAATAGTATTCTTTTCATGTTTCAAAGTTTATTGACGGGGTCAAAGGTACTAAATGTAAATCAATTAATTAAACGTTTACATGAAAAATACGCCCCAAGATGACAAGTTTTATGATTTTTTTAAGTACCTTTGCGCCCGTTATACGTACAACAATGGAAAAAAAGCTGTTGAAACCTGATTATATCTTTGAGTCAAGCTGGGAAGTTTGCAACAAAGTGGGTGGCATATACACCGTACTTTCGACCCGTGCGAAGACGCTGCAGGATATGATGAAGGACAGGGTGATTTTTATTGGCCCTGATTTTTGGAAAGAAAATGAAAGCCCTTATTTTCTCGAGGACAAGGCTTTGTTTGCCGACTGGAAGGCGAAGGCCACCAAGGAAGGTTTGTCGGTTAGAGTAGGGCGTTGGACAGTCCCAGGCAGTCCGATTGCAATTTTGGTTGATTTTAATCCGTTCTTCGAGAAAAAGAACGAGATTTACGGTTGGCTGTGGGAGCACTATCAGGTAGATAGTCTTCATGCTTATGGCGATTACGACGAGGCTTCCATGTTCTCGTATGCGGCAGGATTAGTGGTGGAAAGTTTCTATAACACTAATCTTGCGAAACTAAGGGCGCAGCCAAAGGTTATTTACCATGCCAACGAATGGATGTGCGGACTGGGAGCCTTGTACATCAATAACAAACTGCCCCAGATTGGTACTGTCTTCACGACACACGCTACGAGCATAGGTCGCTCGATTGCCGGTAACATGAAGCCGCTCTACGATTATTTGTTTGCCTATAACGGCGACCAGATGGCCGGAGAGCTGAACATGCAGTCGAAGCATTCTATCGAGAAACAGACAGCATTGCATGTGGATTGCTTTACAACGGTAAGCGACATCACGGCCAACGAGTGTAAGGAGCTGTTGGACAAGCCTGTCGATGTGGTGCTCCCCAATGGTTTTGACAATAGCTTTGTGCCACAGTCGGCTGCTACGTTTACCAAGAAACGCAAGGCTGCCCGCAAGCGTCTGCTGGAAGTGGCAAATGCCCTGTTGGGAGAGAACCTGGATGATGATACGCTGATTATTTCGACCAGTGGTCGTTATGAGTTCCGTAATAAAGGTATCGACGTGTTCGTGGAAGCCATGAACCGTCTGCTGCGCGACAAGGAACTGAAGAAGAAGGTCGTTGCCTTCATTGAGGTGCCTGGTTGGGTAGGCGAGCCCCGCAAGGACTTGCAGGACCGTCTGGCTGAGAACAAGGCCTTCGATACCCCCCTCGACGTTCCTCAGGTAACCCACTGGCTGCATAATATGAGTCACGACAATGTGCTGGGCATGTTGAAGTACTACGACATGCATAACCGGAAGGACGAGCAGGTGAAGGTGATTTTCCTGCCTTGCTATCTGGACGGTAAGGACGGCATTCTGAACATGACCTATTACGATATTGTGCTGGGTAACGACCTGTGCATCTATCCGTCTTATTACGAGCCGTGGGGCTACACGCCGTTAGAGGCTATTGCCTTTAAGGTGCCCTGCATTACCACCGACCTGGCAGGCTTTGGCCTGTGGGCCAACAGCGTGTTTGGCAAGTACGGCGAAATAGAGGATGGTGTCAAGGTGATTCACCGTACTGACTACAACTATTCAGAAGTTGCCGATGTCATTAAAGACACGGTTGCTGCCTATTCAAACTTCACGAAGAAGCAGATTGACGCGGCACGCAAAAATGCTGAACAGTTGTCGAAGAAAGCCCTTTGGAGCGAGTTCATCAAGTATTATGAGCAGGCTTACGACATTGCTCTGCGTAAGGCTGAAGAAAGAAAAAAATAGTTTTATAGATAACACAATTTGAGAGATTATGAAGATTAAAGCTGATTATGCAAACGCTCCGCAATGGAAGGAGCTGACAGTGAAATCGAGTCTTCCAGAAGAACTGAAATGTCTGGATGAGATTGCCCACAACCTGTGGTGGGTATGGAACTACGAGGCCCGTGACCTGTTTCGCGACCTTGACCCCGAATTGTATCACGAGGTAAAGCACAACCCTGTGATGCTGCTTGAGCGTTTGTCGTTCGCCCGTAAGGAAGAGA
>CAMVQS010000022.1 GCA_947169685.1 uncultured Prevotella sp.
AGGACCGCAGGGCACTACGAAACGCGGGGAGAGAGGCATCGGCCTCCCTCCCCGCATGTGTTTGTAGAAAAGTGACAGATAAATTTGGATGTTTCGTGGGAAAAGTGTACCTTTGTCGGGTGATACGTAATATGTAAGAAATGACAATGAAACTGAATTTTGATTTTGCCGTACAGGAGGTGGCCGACATGTTTGTGGCGGTGGCTAAAGACCGTGAGACGGGTGACCCTCAGAAGGTGTTCCGTCTGAACGAGACGGGTGCCACCATCATTGAGGCGCTGCAGGAAGGCAGCGACGAAGAGGCCATTGTGGCCAGGCTGACGCGTGAGTTTAACGTGGATGAGGCTACGGCCAGAAAAGAGACGGCAGGTTTTATTCAGATGTTGACTGACAACGGGCTGGCATCACTTTAGCTCCAGCTCGTCGTCGGTCATGACCATGGGTTGTCCCCATGGCTCCACCTCAACGGCAACGGGGTTGAGACGTGTGTCACCCACCTCCAGCGTGAGGCGGTAGGCGGTATCTTTCTGGAATGTGAGGTCTGCCACCGGCTGATAGGTGTAGCTCTTATCACCTATCTTTACCACAATGAAGTTTGATTCGGCTATGATGGTCTGCGGCGGAAAGACGCAGCGGAAATGGTGATTGTCGTCTTTCGACTCGTTGAGCGGGTTGATGTCAGTGAGGTCGTCAACACTCTGCTGCAGTTGCGGCTCAAAGTTGTAGAGGCTGAAGACAATATTCTTCTGTACGTTCTGTACCATTACCTCGGCACTGGCGAGGTCTTCTTCTGTTACGGTGCTTCCCGGGCCAGTCTTGAGGATGACGGTAAGCTGTGAGAGCAGATGCCTGAACTGGATGGTGAGCTTTTGCTGCCCTGACGTGGGTACATAGTTCTGCGATGACCAGCCCAGCAGGTCACTGCGCATGAGTCCGAGGGTGTCGGACTGGTCGGCCTGGATGGAGAAAGGCAGTTCCGTGTATTTCAGGGAGGTGCCGGTTTTCGGTTCGATAAAGGGAGCGTACGCATAGATGTTGACGGCATAGCTGCTGCCGACGCCTTTCCAAAGCATGGGCTTAGAGCGTTCGCCCGTCTGTTCCCAGTAGAAGATACCGATGTCGTCGTTGGACTCCCACTTGATACCGAAGCGTACAAACTGGTCGCTGGAGACTCCTGTCTCCATGTTGTAGGCGCTGTTGGGGTAGATATAGGTGAGGGCGAGCGACTCTCCGTAGTAGGGGGTTAGTTCTGCCGTTTGCGTCTGGCTGGTCTCTATGGTGGCTATCTGCACGGGGAACGGCTCTGCAACGGAGTTTCCTGCTCCGGCAGTGTCGTCGTGTGTGCTGCAGGAGATCAGGAGCATGGCACTCAGTGCGTAGTGAAGTAGGTGCTTCGTGTTCATAAGCGTCGTGTGGGGTTAGCTTTCCTGTTCCTCGCCTTCGATGGTGATAGGCTCTACATTGACCCAGGGGATGATGGTAACGGGGTCGATGATAAGTTTCGTGTCTGAAATGGTGAGCACGTACTGATAGATATAGCCCTGCTGCAGGGTAAGGGCTGCTGTGGTAGCGCTATACTTCGATGTGCCAATCTCAAGGGTGAAGGTGATAGCTCCAGAGGTTCCCGTGGTGAGTACATAGTCGTGCTGGGCAGCAAAGGTCCCCAACTGCTCGGTGGTATAGTTGATGACGTAGCTGTTGCTTGTCTGACTGGAAAGGGCACCTGTGGTGGCATTGAGGGTGCCGGCACGTGCCAAGCAGGAACCTTCGACGGTGAGTTTCTTCAGTGTCAGGTCGCCGGTATAGGTGTCGGGGCTGGGTGCGTTCTGAAATACCACCTTGATGATGGACTGTGCATGCTGCATGGCGAAGGACACCGTGGGGGTGGTATAGTTGAACTGCGGACGCCATGTGCAGTACATCCAGTCGGTTTCTGTAGAGCAGTCGATGGGGATGGCTGCTGCATCGATGGTTGCACCATAGGGGTAGTAGGCCATGGCCTTGGCATAGTTCTCAGTGATAATGATGCCGTCGCCGTCGGCATTGAAGGTTCCCAGGGTCCACACCTGTTCGTTCTCCTCGTTGACGCCGCTGGTATAGAGGGCGTTCTGGAAGTTGTAGTTGGTGGTGGTTCCTGCTCCGTCGATGACACGTACTCCCAGCTGTGCGCCACTGCCAAAGGTGGTGGCGGTATAGGGCGTGACGTTACGTGTGGTGTTGATGCCGGCTGTTATTTTCATGATGCTCTTTCCTGTGGAGGGCTCGTCGCTGTCGGAGCAGGCGACAAGTAGGAAAGGCATTGCCAATAATATGGTCTTCAGTCTGTTCATGACGTTGGATTTTAGTTGGTGGGTTTCATATTGTGACTGTCGTCCTGCGTCTCCCAAGGTATGATGGTGACGGGCGACACTTCGAGTTCGGAATTCATGACTTTGAGCGGGAAGAGGTGTATTCTTCCGCACTGGAAAGCCGAGGGGCTGATGGTAGTGGTGGTTTCGAGGCTGCGCTTATCGACCTTGACCGTGAAGGTGATATCAACATCCTCGGAGGAGGAGAGGGCAACAGGCAGGAAGAACCACTCGTCAGAGCATATAACGTTGGGGTCGGCAGGCAACTGCAGTTCTTCGCCTTCGGCATACTGCTGGTCGATGAGGCTGGTGCCTGAGGTGGTAGTGTAGCTGCCTGTGGAGGTGTTGAAAACGCCCTGCATGGCCAGTGCCGTACTTGCAATCTTGATGAACTTCAGTTTACCTTCGCCGGCATAGCCCTCACGACGTAGCTCTACACGGAGTATGGCTTGTGCATGGTGCATGGTAAGTGTCACGTCAGGCCAGCGGGCACTGATGACCTCTGTGGTCCAAGGGCAGTAGAGCCAGTCTATGCCATCCATGCCGTTGATGTTGACAGCATAGGGGTCTATCTGTTCATCATAGGGGTAGTAAGCGGTGAGTGTTGCCTTGGGGCGTCGCAGGATGATGTCGGAGGGCGTGGTCCACTGCTCGGTGGCGCTCGTCTCTGTCATCTCAATGGATTCAAGGGTGTAAGGGACGTTGGAGTAGGCATAGTCTGCAGGGGTGTCGGCTCCCTTGAGTGTAATGCCGATGACAGCGTCCACAGCCAGCGACTGTCCTGTGACGGCCGTCAGACTTCGTGATGCTTGGCTAATGGCTGTTGTGCGTACTTTCAAGAATGCCTGATCGTCCTGGCCGTTTCCGGAAGGTTCTTCCTGACGGGTACATGCCACAAGCCCCACGGCACATGCCAATAATAAGCTGACAGAGGTTCTCCTTACACTACTCATTTTCTACATATTATACATCTAATATGCAAAAATACGACTATTCTCTGTGGCTGCCAAGCATTATTACTCCTTTTTTATTTTTTTTAACGGAACGAACGATGGTATGACATGAGGGGGACGACCAAAAAGATGGCCGTCCCCCTGTCTATAAAGTAAAGTATAGCTTATGCGAACTTGATGGTTCCCTGAATGGCGCTTGCGTCATTGTCAGCACGTGCAGGGGCTTCTTCCTCTTCCTGATTCTGGTTGCTGATGCTTTCCAGGATCTCGCGTGTGCGTTTGTAGGTTGGTGTAGATTCAACAGCAGAGATGACATCGTCGTTATCCAAGTCCTCAGCGCGGAACAGGTAGATATGCGGACGACGCTTGTAGCGCTTGTTGGTGCCCTCGTTACCGTAGTACTGCTGACGACGGTCCTCACGCTTGGCAGCACGTTCCTGCTCCTCGGCCAGTCGGTTGGCTTCCTCCTGCGAGTGCTTCTTCAGGTGGCTATTCATACCATCAACGTTGTTGATGCCGAAGCCTGTAGCCAGGATGGTGACCTTGACCTTCTTGCCCAGTTCGGGGTCAGTGGCAAGTCCCCACTTGATTTCGAAGTCACCGAACTTCGCCATGAAGTCATTGACATCGTTCATCTCTTCCATCATCAGCGAACCCGTGCCGTCTTTGTTGCCAGCGAACGAGATGCTGAGCAGAATCTTCTTGGAGTTGAAGACGTCGTTATCATTCAGCAGCGGAGAGTTCAGCGCGTCGTCAATGGCTTTCTTTACACGACCCTCGCCCTCACCGTAACCAGTGGACATGATGGCAACGCCACCGTCCTTGAGTACGGTTTTCACGTCGTTGAAGTCAAGGTTAATGAGTCCGTGAACAGTGATAATCTCCGCAATGGATTTGGCTGCAACGCTCAGGGTATCGTCGGCCTTACCAAAGGCATCGAGCACGGTCAGTTCTGGATAGATCTCGCGCAGACGTTCATTGTTGATGACCAACAAGGCATCTACGTGTTTCGACATCTCCTCAACGCCGTCGAGCGCCTGGTCAATCTTGCGGTCACCCTCGAAACGGAAGGGAATGGTGACGATACCCACGGTGAGGATGCCCATCTCCTTTGATACTCGGGCGATGACGGGTGCTGCACCCGTTCCTGTGCCACCACCCATACCAGCCGTGATGAAGGCCATACGTGTGCCATCGTTGAGCATGTTCTTGATGTCATCGAGGCTCTCTTCTGCAGCAGCGCGTGCCCTTTCGGGCTTGTTGCCGGCACCGAGGCCTTCCTTGCCCAATTGCAGATGAACGGGTACAGGCGAATCATTGAGTGCCTGATTGTCCGTATTACAGAGTACGAAGGTTACGTCATGTATGCCTTCGCGATACATGTGGTTTACGGCATTACCACCGCCACCGCCAACACCTATCACCTTGATGATGCTGTTCTCCTTTTCGGGCTCACCGAAGTCGAGTAATATATTGCTGTCCATCATAATTGTTTACGATTTAATGATTATCTGTTTCTATTCTTCTTCCTCAATCATAGTCTTTCCAAACTTCTTGATGCCCTTGAAGGCTTTATTCCAGAAGCTGTTCTCCTTCTTGATACGTGCTTGTTCGCGTGCTTCTTCCTCAGCCCGTTCACGTTCTATGCGATCTTCTTCCTCTTTCTTACGACGAGCTTCTTCCTCTGCCAACTGCTTCTCACGCTCCGTACGGATGACGCCCTGCTCTGTTTCTGTAGCCTGACGAACTTTACGGGGCTCTCCACCATTGATGGTACCAGTCTGTCTGATTGCAAAGAGGTCTCCGTTGGGGTCGATGGTATTGCCTGCGCAGTTGATATCGCCTTTAGCTAACAGTCCCAACAGGGTGTTCATGGTACCGTCCTTGGCATTGACCTCGGGAATGTTTGAGGTAATGGTCTGAGTGACGAACTTCGCAATGCGAATCTTGTCAATATGTGTGTGATTGCGGAAGGCCTTTTCAATTTCCTTCATGTTTGAGCCGCCACCAGTGAGGATGATACCACCCAACAGCTTGTCGTAGTAGTCATTGGGTATCTGATACCAGACGTTCTCAATGATTTCTTCCAGACGGCCTTCGACAATCTCGATGAACTTACGGCTTTCTACCTGACGCTCCGCGTCAATGGAGAATTTCATGTTGTTATCAATCTCGTTGTTGTCAGTATAGGCACAGCCGTACTTCAACTTCATTTTCTCAGCATCCTGCTCCTCCATCTGTAGAGATGCTATATCCTTGGTGATGTTGTTGGATCCCAAGGGAATGACGGCCAAATGACGCAGAATGTTTTTGTTATAAACAGATACTGTCGTTGTGTCGGCACCGATGTCAACTAAAGCACATCCGGAACGTTTCTCTGACTCTGTAAGCACGCTGTCAGCCAGTGCCAACGGTGCAAGATAGAGCTCGGCAATGCCAATCTCCGCCATTTCAAAACAGTTGTTGAGGCTCTTATAGAAGGCCTTACGCTGCAAGATGTTGAGGAAGTTGCCCTCGAGACGAGTACACTGGATGCCAACAGGGTCAATCTGATACTGCGAGTCAACCTTATACTCCTGAACAGCCACGTCAATGAGTTCCTGATCAGCATATTGCATATTGCGGTTGGCATCCATCAGTTCAATGACCATCTCCTGCGTAACAAGCGTGTCGGCAGGCAGGTCACGGGTGATGATGTTTCGTACGCTCCGTATTGACTGTCCGCCAATGCCTACATACACCTGAGTGATTTCTGTTTTCAGCTGTGTTGTTAACTTCTTTACGATGTTGGTTAGGCACTGTGCAGTCTTCTCAATGTTATAGACCACACCCTTCCGGATGAACGAAGACGAGTCTTCCTTGACCACGGCAAGCACCTGAATGCTGCCATCGAGATTCTTCTTTCCCGCAATACCGGTCATCTTCGATGAACCGAGTTCAATAGCTACGATAAAATCCTTTGCTGCCATCTTATTATTAATTTTTTTGTTTTTTCTTGCAAATAATCTGATTGTCGAACTCCACGTTGATGTAAGAATACTTATTCCAACCGGCTTCGCTCAATCCGTACCGATAGAACTTTTCCAGTCGCTGCAACTTCTTTTCAATATTTGTGGGGCTGCCTAAGTAGATAATGTGCTCGCCAACGCGAGGTGCAATCTCAATAGTTCCGTCAGCCAACACATTGATCTGTTCAATCTGGTTCTGCCAGAAGTCGTTGTTCACAAGCATATTGCCGATGGGAGTCAGCACCTTCTTGGCATACTGCTTATTGATGTGTCCAGTAGCAATGATGAGGTTACTGGGGTAGCGTGAGTTGGACATCATGGAACCGTGATTGTCAATGTAGTAGTCATCACCGTTGTCAGCCTTGACGCGGATGATGGGTGTTTTTTGTGTCAGGGTAATACGTATGTTACCTCCTTGCGTCTTATAGCATTCGGCCGTTTCTACGAAAGGACTTTGTCTGAGGATGTCCTCAATGTGTCGAGTGTTAATCTCGCGTAGAGGCTTGCCCAATGGGTAGGCCTTGTTATACTCCAGGAACTTCTTAACCTCGTCAGCATTCAGGAACCCGTCAGTCACGTCACGCTGGATGTCAATCTTTACTTCAGAGCATGCCGCACCTAACTCATCGGGTTTGTTGAACGCGGTGATGGCCAGTACCAGATAAGCTGCAATAGCAATGTCCAGTACGATGACGGCTGTTTTCTTCCAGTTGATTGTCATCTTTTATTTGTTGTTTAATATTTCTGTTATCTGTGGCACATAATTGTCGAGGTCGCCTGCTCCGAGTACGATGAGCACATCGAAGTCGCGACTTTTCACATAGTCGAGTACATCATCTTTGCGGATGAGTAGTTTCTCTACACCAGGACGCAGATTGTCATATATGAGTTGCGACGTGACCCCTTCGATCGGTTGTTCACGGGCAGGGTATATTTCGGTAAGGATGACCTCGTCCAACTGGCTCAGCGCATCGGCAAACTCTTTGTAGAAGTCGCGCGTACGTGTATAGAGGTGAGGTTGGAAGATAGCCGTAATCTTACGGTCACGGTACAGTTCGCGGATGCTACGTGCACTATGATAGATTTCTTTGGGGTGATGAGCATAGTCGCTCAAGAAGACTCTTTTATCATTCTTAATCTTGAAATCGAAACGGCGGTCAACACCTCCGTAGGTCTTCATACCGTAGCGCAACTCCTCGGCTGTGCAACCAGCGAGCTGGGCCATTGCCATTGCCCCGATAGCATTTTCAATGTTGATGGGCACAGGCTGTCCCAGTTCAATATTGCGAACGCTCTCAATGGGAGAGATGAAATCAAATGTGATTTCACCGTTGTCTATCTTGATGTTTTCTGCATGGAAGTCTCCTTCTGTAAGTGCATAGTCATAACGACGAACACCGTCAGCCAGAGCTTCCTGCATCTCCAAACCACGATGAATAATCAGTGCTCCACCAGGCTGGATAAGCTCGGTATAATGGCGGAAACTCTCCAAATAGGCTTCTTTTGTTCCATAGATATCAAGATGGTCAGGGTCGGTCGCCGTGATGACGCTCATCCACGGACGCAGCCAGTGGAAGGAGCGGTCGAACTCATCGGCCTCAATAACCACATAATCGGACTTGCTGAGGATATAGTTCGTTCCGTAGTTTTTAGAGATACCCCCCAAGAAAGCATTACAGTCCAAATGACTTTGGTGCATGATATGTGCGCACATGGTTGAAGTGGTGGTCTTTCCGTGTGTGCCAGCTACACATAATCCTTTATGCTCTTTAGTCAAGGTGCCCAACACTTGAGCACGTTTCTGTATCTCGAATCCCTCCTTACGGAAATACTTCAGTTCCTGATGTTCTGCGGGGATAGCTGGCGTGTAGATAACTAGACATGATTCTTTCTGACGGCAGGCTTGGGGAATCATATCCACGTTTTCCTCATAGTGAATCAGCATACCCTCCTTCTCCAACTGACGCGTGAGGTCGCTGGGCGTCTTGTCATAGCCACCAACCACCATTCCGCGGCTGATGAAATAACGGGCTATGGCACTCATTCCAATGCCGCCCGCTCCTACAAAATATACTGACTGAATATCTTTTATTTCCATTGTGCTAATTTAATTACTTCGTCGGCAATGATATCGGCTGAGTCGGGCAATGCCAACTTGAGAATGTTCGTACGAAGGGATATGAGTTTCTGCTCGTCGTTGACGGTCTTGATAGCCAATTCAAGCAGTTGGGACGGGGCTTCGGCATCCTTCACGTAGAGTGCAGCATCAACATTGACCAATGCCAACGCATTCTTCGTCTGATGATCTTCTGCCACGTTCGGACTTGGCACCAGAATGACAGGCTTGCCAATAAGACAGAACTCTGAGATGCTGCTGGCTCCAGCACGGCTGATGACAAGGTCTGCAGCTTTGTAGGCAGCCCCCATATCACTGATAAAATCGGTGACCACAAGATTCTGTGGCTGTCCTTTTGTCTTTAGCTGTTCCATGATGGAAGCATTGTAGTATTTACCTGTCTGCCAGATAAACTGCACATCTGTCTGTTTGACGAGGTCCAGATGTTGTAATACGCTTTCGTTGACAGTACGTGCTCCTAAACTGCCGCCCACCAATAGGATGGTCTTCTTCTGAGGGTCGAGACCGAAGGATTGTATAGCCTCTTCACGCGAGATTGTAGTGTCCAGCAAAGTCTGGCGCACAGGGTTGCCAGTCTTGATAATCTTTTCGGCAGGGAAGAAACGCTCCATGCCATCGTAGGCCACACAAATCTTTGCGGCTTTCTTGGCCAGTAGCTTATTGGTGACACCAGCATAGCTGTTTTGTTCCTGTATGAGACAAGGGATGCCCATAGCAGCAGCCTTGTTCAACGTAGGACCGCTGGCATAGCCGCCAACGCCCACAGCCACCATCGGACGAAAATCCTTGATGATTTGCTTGGCCATGCGTTGGCTCTTCCATATTTTGTAGAGCACCTTGATGTTCTTCAGCGGGTTCTTGCGGTCGAAACCACAAATGGGCAGCCCTTTGATTTCGTAGCCTGCTGCGGGAACGCGCTGCATCTCCATACGTCCCAAAGCTCCCACAAACAAGATTTCTGCGTCAGGATGCTTCGCACGAATAGCATTGGCAATCGACACTGCAGGGAAGATGTGACCTCCCGTACCGCCTCCGCTGATGATGACTCTTAACTTATCGCTCATACCTTATTATATATAGTAGGGTGCAAAATTACTAAATTTCTTCCGATTCCACTAATTTTATCTTCTCTTTTTTATCACTGCGCACTTTTGCCGAGCGACTGATGCTCAAAATGGCTCCTATATAGGCACAGTTGATGATGGTCGAGGTTCCGCCCTTAGAGATTAGCGGTAGTGGCTGTCCTGTTACAGGAGCCAGCCCCACAGCAACCATCATATTGAAAATGGCTTGTACAACCAATAGCAGTCCCAGTCCCATGGCTAACAGGGCTGGGAAGTTATTTTCGCAACGGCTGGCAATGCGTGCTACTCTATAGAGCAAAATGATATATAGTAATGCCACAAAGGCAGCACCGAGGATGCCAAGTTCCTCCACAATGATGGCATAAATGAAGTCAGAGAAGGCCTGCGACAGGAAATCACGTTCGACAGACTTGCCCGGGCCTTTACCAATGATGTTGCTTGACACGATGGCAATGTTGGCATGAGCGACCTGTGCGTCTTTATCAAGGTCGTATTTCTGCGGATCTACTTCGCCCTTTCCAAAGTTCATGATACGCCCTTTCCAAGTGTCGAAACGATGGAAGAGTTTTTCTATCTTTCCTTTCTGTTTGGGTTGGTCAACGGTCTCAGTCTTTGTAAGCTGTGCCTCTTCTGGTGTTTCCGCATGTCCCAACAGCATAATCATAATGAGACCGATGACAGCGCATCCGACAATGATACCAATCAGTTTGCCGATTTGTTTGAAAGATACCCGTCCAATGAACATCATGATGATGACAATGGCAAACAGCATGGCAGCCGTCGAGAGATTTTCCAGTCCAATGAGAAAACAGATAGGGAGGGCCAGCCATAGAATATACTTGAAGGCATCTTTGTCAGCTCCGTTCTCACGCTGCATGGCACTCAGTATTTGAGCTTCTGCCAGAATCATGGTTCCCTTGGCTATTTCAGAAGGTTGGAAAGTAAAGCCTGGTATTTCGATAACACGATTGGCACCATTAATGGTCTCACCTCCTGCGAGAACCCACAACAATGTGGCAAAGGATATCAGCAACAGGAAGGGGGTCATCAGCTTGAAGTATTTGCAGGGAATGTTCAACGTTACAACAGCGACGAAAAGTCCCATGATGATGGTTCCTGTGTGCTTAAGGATGGGGGATAGGAAGTCCTGACTCTTATAGGTCAGTCCCGACGAAGCAGAGAACACCTCGACGATGCTGATCATACAGAGAAAGAAGAACACCATCCAAATGCCCTTGTCTCCTTTGAATATGTTGCCAATCTTCTTGTTCATAGATTTCTTGCCAATTCTTTAAATTGTTCACCACGATCTTCCATGTTCTTGAACAGGTCGAAAGAGGCGCAGCAGGGTGATAGTAGTACTGTTTCGCCAGGTTGGGCCAGTTCATAGCAGGCTGCCACACAGTCCTTCATGGAATGAGTGTCACGGATGGGAATGCCCATGCCATCGAAGTTATCATGCAACTTCTGATTATCAACTCCCAAATAGACAATAGCGGAACACTTCTCCTTGACCAATGGTTTGATGGGCTCGTAGTCATTGCCTTTGTCCTTGCCACCGATAATGAGTACCACCTTGGTTTTCATGGATTCCAGCGCATACCAGCAGGCATCTACATTTGTAGCCTTGGAGTCGTTGACATAGTGGACGCCTCGCACGGTACAGACTTTTTCCAAACGGTGCTCGACACCAGGGAAGTCGCTGAGACTCTTGCGGATGATGTCTTTCTTGATACCTGCAATATTGGTGGCAATACCAGCAGCCAGCGAGTTGTAGATGTTATGCTTACCCGTCAGACTCAGTTGCTCTTGTTCCATGTTGAAAGGTTCTGGCTGCTCAATGGTGTATTGGCCAGCTTCGATATAACCGATGGACCCTTTCTCTTTCAGTTCTGAGAAGGGATATTGGATAGCTTTGATGTCGTATTTCTCCAGTTCCCGTTTGATGATAGGGTCGTCGTTCCAATAGATGAAGGCATCCTGTGGTGTTTGGTTTTGTATGATTCGCATCTTGGAATCAACATAGTTCTGCATGCAGTTGTCATAGCGATCCAGATGGTCTGGCGTGATATTCAGCAGAATGGCGATGTCTGCACGGAAGTCATACATATTATCAAGTTGGAAAGAGCTTAGCTCAATGATGTAATACTCGTGTGGCTCCTCGGCTACTTGCAGTGCCAATGAATTACCGATATTTCCAGCCAACCCTGCGTCATATCCTGCTGCTTTGAAGATGTGATAGATGAGGCTGGTGGTGGTCGTCTTGCCGTTAGAACCTGTGATACATATCATCTTTGATGTGGTGTAACGACCAGCAAACTCAATTTCACTAATGATACCGATACCACGCTCCTTGGCTTTCATGACCATAGGGGCGGTTTCGGGAATTCCAGGGCTCTTGACTATCTCATCAGCATCAAGGATGCGTGACTCTGTATGCTGACCCTCCTCCCATTCTATCTGGTGGTCGTCAAGAAGTTTCTTGTACTTATCATGAATCTTCGACATGTCCGATACGAACACGTCGAAACCCTGTTTCTTGGCCAGTACGGCTGCACCTGCGCCGCTCTCGCCTGCACCTAATATCGCAATTTTACTCATCTTATCTTCAGTGTTATAATGGTTAATGCAGCTAATATAATCGTTGTAATCCAGAAACGGATGGTTATCTTCGACTCATGGAAGGGACGGTGTGGCCATCCTTTCAGAATATAGGTACTCGTAGCATCCAGCTGTGAGTCAAGACGACGAAACGTATCATGGATAGGCGTTGCACGGAATACACGCACACGCTTTCCTTTTTTCTTCATCAGTTTGAACCATTGTGTCTGGATGATGACACTTAAACTTTCTATAAAGAATATTCCACAGAGAATCGGAAGCAACAGTTCCTTATGAATAATCACTGCACACACACCGATGATTCCGCCAATCATAAGTGAACCTGTATCGCCCATGAATACTTGTGCAGGATATGCGTTATACCAGAGGAAACCTATCATGGCGCCGATGAATGCTGCAAGGAAGACTACCAGTTCTTGCGAACCGGGGATATACATGATGTCGAAATAGGCAGCATAACCGATGTGGGCCGACACATAGGCCAGTATGACGAGAGCAACACCGATAATCGCAGAATTACCAGCACACATACCGTCCATGCCGTCGTTCAGGTTGGCACCGTTCGAGACTGCTGTTACAACAATGATAGTCATGATGACAAACAGAATCCAACCAGCAGCCACCTTATGCTTGCCGCAGAACGACATGATGTCTGAATAGTTCAGGTTATGATTCTTAATGAAGGGAATCGTTGTCTTAAGTGACTTGACAGGCTCTGTCTTGTGTTTGATGACGACTTCCTGATTTTGCTGTGGTATGGAGATGTTTTCACGTACAACAGCATCAGGGCTGAGCCAAAGAACCAAGCCTACAATAAAGCCAATGCTGACCTGTCCTACGATTTTGTATTTACCTTTCAGGCCATCTTTCTTCTTCCGGAAGATCTTGATATAGTCGTCCAAAAAGCCGAGAAATCCCAGCCAAACGGTTGTAATAATCATCAGGATAAGGTAAGTGTTACGCATACGTCCCAGCAGGAGAACGGGTACGAGAATAGCCACCATGATGATTACACCTCCCATCGTTGGAACGCCCTTCTTTTCCACTCCAAAGGGGTCAATGCTCACGTCGCGTGCCGTTTCGGAAATGTTACGACGTTTCATCCATTTGATAAACTTTTCGCCAAACCATGCTGAGATAACGAGTGACAGGATGAGTGCCAACAACGAACGGAATGAGATATAACTCCAGATGTGTGCACCTGGGATGTTATACACTTCTAAAAAACGAAACAGATAATATAGCATGGCAATTATTCTTTAGTTACCAAAAATCTCACGTACCACCTCTTTATCATCGAAGTGATGTTTTACGCCTTTAATCTCCTGATAGTCCTCATGCCCCTTGCCGGCAATGAGAATCACGTCACCTTTTTGGGCCAGCATAGTGGCTGTGCGGATGGCTTCACGACGGTCGGCGATGCTCAGAACCTTTTTCATCTGTTGGGCGTTCAGGCCTGCCAGCATGTCGTTGATAATGTCCTGCGGCTCTTCAAAACGAGGGTTATCACTTGTGATGATGACCTTATCGCTTTGTTTGACAGCTTCCTGGGCCATCAGTGGACGTTTGCCCTTGTCGCGGTTACCGCCGGCTCCACAGACGGTAATGACGTGTCCACCTTTGCCGTCCAACACCTCGTGAATGGCATTGAGTACGTTCTCTAAGGCATCGGGGGTGTGGGCGTAATCGACAATAGCCGTAACCCCGTCAGGCGAATGCACAGGCTCTAGTCGGCCGCTGACACTCTTTAGCGTGCTGAGAATGACGAGGATGTCCTCTGGTTGCTTGCCCAGCATGACGGCAGCGCCATAAACCGCCAAGAGGTTGCTGACATTGAACTTGCCGATAAATTGTACACCCACTTCACGTCCGTCGATTTCCAGATACATACCCTCAAAGTGACACTCTATGATACGTGCCTTAAAATCAGCCATGGTGCGAGTGGAGTAGGTCTTTACCTGTGCCTTGCAGTTCTGCACCATGAACAGGCCGTTCTTATCGTCTGCATTGGTAATGGCGAAGGCATCTTTGCCAAGTTCGTCGAAGAACATTTTTTTCGCGTTGCGGTAGTTCTCGAATGTTTTATGGTAGTCCAGATGGTCACGTGTCAGGTTGGTGAACAGTCCACCGGCAAACTTCAGTCCGCCAATGCGCTGCTGCTGGATAGCATGGCTCGAACATTCCATAAAAGCATATTCACAACCTGCCTCTACCATTCGAGCTAATAGTTGGTTCAGCTCGATGGGATCAGGTGTGGTGTGATCCGTAGGTATTGCCTCGTCCTCAATGTAGTTGCAAACGGTTGATAGCAGTCCGCACTTATGCCCAAACTTACGGAACATGTGGAATAATAAGGTGGCGATGGTGGTTTTACCGTTCGTTCCAGTAACACCCACCAACTTCAACTTCTGCGAGGGGTCTCCATAAAATAGTGTTGCAACAGGACCGACAGCTGATTCCGTTGAGGCAACCTGCACATAGGTGACATTGTCCTGTTGCTCTGCGGGCAGGTCTTCACAGAGAATTGCAGCTGCTCCCAGTTCCTGTGCCTTAGGAATATATTTGTGTCCGTCTGTCTGCGTACCTTTGATGGCTACAAACAGATGCCCTTTCTCAATGCGTCGTGAATCGATGTTGATGCCCGTGATGTCAATATCGGTACTACCTTGAATACCGATGGGCTTAATGTTTTTGAGCAGTTCACTTAGTTTCATGCCAATACCTTATTATATAATTAATTCAATGTCAATATGCAAGTCGTTCCAGGTGCAATTTCCTTACCATAGCTTATGCTTTGTGCCCTGACTTTTCCCCGTCCGTTCAGTTTTACCTTCAGTCCCCTGCTTTCCAGCAGATAGACTGCGTCACGAGCACCCATTCCTGTTACGTCAGGCATGCTGTTGGCTGTCATCTTAGTGGGAGTCATGACAATATTGTCCCTATTACGGACGGTGTTCCCCCATACGGGATTGCCTGTTGCCACATCACCGTTCCATCCGTTGTTCGTCTTCACACCTAACTGCCTCAGCACAACATGAGCTGCTGTGAGGTCGCCGTTTTTCACGTCTGGAATGACTACCGTGGTGGAGTCATGCGCATCTGTTACGTTACGTTTCAGATAACGTGCCATCACTCCTTCGGATATCTGATGGAACACTACGCCACTCATTCCGCCACCCGATGCGGGAAGACCAGATTTCTTTAAACAGACGATGCACGAGTAGAGCGGGTCGTCGGCAGGGAAGAAACCTGCAAACGACAACCAGTATTTCACGATGCCTGTTTTATAACCACCGCCTTCGGCAATCTGTGCTGTTCCTGTTTTACCAGCCACCTTGAATAACTTCGAACCGGCTTTCTTTCCAAGTCCCTGACTGACCACATGCGTTAAGATGGTTTGCATGGTCTTGATGGTTTGTGGCTTGGCAATATGTTCCTTGACAACCTCTGGTGGAAATTCCATCAGGGTTTCTCCGTTCTTGACGACTTTCTTCACGAAGCGTGGACGCATCATTCGTCCGTCATTGGCAATGGCGTTGTAGAATGTTACCGTTGAAATGGGGGGTATCTGCGTTTCGTAGCCAATAGACATCCATGGAAGAGCTGTCTTGCTCCAGTTCTCATATTGACCACGCTTGTTTTTGCGAGGTCTGCGGATTCGAGGAGCTGTTGCTCCTACCAATGGTATATGCAGGTCGGTAGCAATACCAATACGATACAGACCGTCCACATATTTTTCAGGGTTGTTTCCGTAGAACTCGTCGATGACACGGCTGACGCCGATGTTTGAACTGACCTCCAAGGCACGAGGCAGAGAAATATTGTGGTAGCCTCCATTACGCCAGTTGTGGTCTTTCATGTCACGTCCATGCATGTGATAGACGCCGGAACCAGTCTCAATACGATAAGTGGTATCGACGACTCCGTCATCAAGAGCAACGAGGAAACTCGCGGTCTTGAAGACTGAGCCTGGCTCGCGCAAGTCTGCTACGGCGTTGTTTTTCACCTCACGGTATTCACCATCTGCACAGCGGGTCATGTTGACGATAGCCTTCACGTCGCCCGTCTTTACTTCCATGAGGATAGCCACACCCAGGTCGCCTCCGATGAGTTTCAGTTCGTCTATCACGGCACGTTCTGCCAAGTCCTGCATGTTCACATCAATGGTCGTGACAATGTCTGCTCCGTCAATAGGCGGTAAGACAGTGATGTTACGATATTTGTCAAGCACCTTACGACGATTGACGATACCGTTTGTTCCGCGCAGGATGGAGTCGAACGACAATTCCAGTCCACAACGGGCCGTGTCCTTGGCTCCAAACATATCGCCGACAGTACGCTGGGCCAGTGAACCGAAGGGACGACGACGAGCGTTATACTCCTCAATGCTGAAACCACTCTTGAACGAAGAGCGGATGATGAAACCGTCAGCCATCTGCGTGGTGTTGAAGGGCATGTTCAGTATGGGTAAGTTGTGTACCTGACTGAAAACGTAGAAATCAACGCGTCGTTTCCAGATGGGCCAGTGGCGAGAGCCAACCTTGCCGTTCTTCTGAACGGCTGTTCGTCCCTCTTCTAAATGTTTCTTGAACTCTTCTGCAGTCTTTTCCGGGAATATCTCATGAAGCCCTATGCAGATGGAGTCCAGCTTCTCCATCCAGAGCGAGTCCTTGCCCGATTCGTTGAGCGCCTGGAAGTCCATGAACAACTTGAACTCAGGGATGGAGCTGGCCATCAGCTGTCCGTCGCAACTCAGGATGTTGCCTCGTGTAGGCTTTACGCTGACGCTGTCACGCTTCAGGCGGTCGGCCACCTCTGTCCAGTATTCTTTCTTGGCAGTCATGATGTAGAGGGCCTTTACCAAAACGGCAACGCCTATGACGGTCAGCACTACAGCAATCATGAAGTAGCGCGGCATCACTTTCTCTCTGTCAAACTTGCTCATATCTTATTCGGGTACATTAATTATATAAGGGGGCTGATCTGCAATGTGCAGCAGCGAGTCCTTGTTCATCTTCAATATGTCGAGTACATGGCTCTCGCGGCATTTCTCCGTCAGTGTGCTGGAGCTTGACAGCGCCTTGTACTTGGCATCTGTCAGTTCTGCATTCAGGCGGTCAATGGCAATCACGTCCTGTTGGCATTGGTAGCGAATGGCGACATAGGCTGTTGCCAAGGCCACGATGAAGGCGAAGAGCCAGATGTGGTTACGTACCATCTCGCCCGTCAGGATGTCGCCACCCAGGATGGAACGGAAGGTAAGGCTCTGAGCGGGTCGCGGATCGTCTTCATGGACGTTCTCCTTGATTTTCTTCAGGGCATCTTTCAGCTTGTGTTCCGTCTTTTCTTCCTCTTGGGGGGTCTCGATGGTCAGCTCAATATCGTTTTCCTTATCTGTCATGTTGCTATATCTTTTCTGCTATTCTAAGTTTTGCACTACGACTGCGGGGGTTGCACTCCAGCTCTTCGTCTGAAGGGGTTATCACCTTGTTGTTTACCAACCGAAAGGGACTTTCAGCGCGTCCGAAGAAGTCTTGTTTGATGCGTCCTTCTACATTACCGGCACGCATGACGTTTTTTACGATGCGGTCTTCCAGCGAGTGATAGGTGATGACGCTCAGACGTCCTCCTTTTCCTAATACTTCTGTGGCACCTAAGAGCATGTCGCGTAGTGCCTCCATCTCATGGTTAACCTCTATGCGCAATGCCTGAAACAATTTCGTTTGTTCCTTTTTCTCGCGTTCACGCAGAAAGAGCTTGTCCGTTGCTTCCATTAAGTCGGCAGTGGTGCTGATTCGTTTATCCTTGCGCCAGTTGACGATAGCTGCTGCTATTCGTCGCGACTGTTTCAGTTCTCCATACAGGTAGAATACGTCGGCCAGCCTTTGCTCGTCATAGTTGTTAACAATGTCGGCTGCCGTTTGCCCTGCTCTCTTGTTCATGCGCATGTCCAACGGAGCATCAAAGCGAAACGAGAAACCACGGTCGGCATCATCGAAATGATGACTCGATACACCCAGGTCAGCCAGTAGGCCGTCAACGTATTCCACCTCGTAGTACCGCATCCAGTTTTTCAGGTAGCGGAAGTTGCTTCTGACAAAGGTGAAACGCTCGTCATCAACAACGTTTGCTTCTGCATCCGCATCCTGATCAAAACTGTACAGGTGGCCTTTCTTTCCTAATTGTTTAAGAATCTCACGACTGTGGCCACCTCCTCCGAAGGTAACATCCACGTATATCCCGTCGGCCTTGATGTTCAGCCCCTCAACGCTCTCGCTGAGTAACACGGGTACGTGGTATGTTCCTTCCTCACTTTTCATCTCTCAAATCTTCAATATGTTCTTATAGTGCGTTTTCTTCTTCCATGAGTTCCTCAATGGCAGAGCTGAACTCTTCCGGCTTCATCTGAGCCTCTTCTGCCTGCTGGCTGGCCCATATCTCGATGGTGTCACCCATGCCGATGAACTTGATGTCCTGTTCAATGGCTGCCAACTTCTGATATCGTTTCGAAATCAGAAAACGGCCGTTGCCATCGAGCGTAAGCACCTCAACCTCTGAAACAAATTGGCGGAACACCTGCTGGTGTTGCTTGTTCCAACGGTTCAGACGCTGACGGAGGGCATCCATTTGCTCGTTCCATACCGACTCGGGATAGAGCACGAGACACTGCTGGTGGATGTCCTTACGCATCACCAGCCGTTCCTCGCCCACTGACTGTAGAACCTTACGGAAAACAGCCGGAAGGAAAGCACGTCCTTTCGTGTCGGTCTTAGCTTCTATGTTACCTAAAAATCGCATATGTACTTATATAAAAAAGTCTTTGGCTGCAAAGGTAACAAAAATTCCCCACAATTCCCCACATATTTCTAATTTTTTTCAAATTATTTTTATTAATTTTCATAAACACTTGAAAATCAGGAAAATATTTGTAGGTATAGTTGGTGGTGCGTTTTCTGGATATTTTGGAGGCTTTTCTAGTTCTAAAAAACCGAGAAGTGGTTTCTTTTTTTGCATTTTGAACATTTTAACCGAAAAATGTTGACGATATGAAAGATTTTAGCTATATTTGCAACTCCAATCGGCATGAAGACAACAAGAAATTGAACAAGAACATGGAGAAAACGATAGACATTGACCAGATTCTGAAAGGAAAGATGGGTAATAAGGCTAAATATGTGCCGTCATTTCTCGTTAGCTGGTTGAAGCGTATCGTCCATCAGGATCAAGTGAACGAATTTCTTTGGGACAGTCGAGAGAAGACTGGTACGGAGTGGCTGGAGGAGTGTGTGCGCTACCTTGACATGACATTGGAGATTAAAGGCAAGGAAAACCTGCCTGCCCCCGATGACGGACGCCTCTATACTTTCGTGAGCAATCATCCGTTAGGTGGAGAAGACGGCGTGGCGCTGGGTGCCATTATCGGACGTCATTATGACTCGCGTTTCCGCTATCTGGTCAATGACTTGCTCATGAACCTGCCAGGCTTGGCACCGCTTTGCATCCCGATTAACAAGACTGGTTCTCAGGCGCGTTCGTTTCCTGCCATGGTGGAGGCTGGTTTCCAAAGCGATAATCACATGCTGATGTTTCCTGCCGGTCTGTGTTCGCGTCGAAAGAAAGGAGTCATTCGTGACCTTCCGTGGAAAAAGACCTTTATCACGAAAAGTGTTCAGTATCAGCGTGATATTGTTCCCATTCATTTCAGCGGACGCAATAGCAACTTCTTTTATCGGCTTGCCAACTTCAGCGACCGTTTCCTGCCATTCAACCTGGCCATGCTCTTCCTTGTCGATGAAATGTACAAGAACGTACACAAATCGTTTACCGTTACCATTGGAAAGCCCATCCCTTGGCAGACGTTTGACAAGTCAAAGACTCCGACAGAATGGGCAAAATTTGTACAAGACAAAGTTTACAACCTATAAAAAGAAATGGAACAAACCATCATTCAGCCTATTGATAAGGCGTTGATTAAAAGCGAACTGACTTCCGAACGGCAGTTGCGCATGACGAATAAGAGTCACAACGAAATTTACATCGTTGACATACATAATGCTCCCAATACTTTGCGTGAGATTGGTCGTCTGCGTGAAATCGTCTTCCGCGAGGCAGGCGGTGGCACAGGCAAGGAACTTGATCTCGATGAGTTCGATGTTTGTGACAATTGTTACAAGCAGCTCATTGTCTGGAATCCTGAGGCAGAGGAGATTATTGGCGGCTACCGCTATATCCTTGGCACCGATGTGGAGTTTGATGCAGCCGGCCAGCCCATCCTTGCTACCAGCCACATGTTCCATTTCAGCGAGCGTTTCATCCGCGATTATCTGCCACAAACCATCGAGCTGGGACGTTCTTTCGTCTCGCTGCCTTACCAGAATACCAATACCAACGGCTCCAAGAGTCTCTTCGCACTCGACAACCTTTGGGACGGACTGGGGGCGCTAACCGTAATCAAACCCAACGTCAAGTATTTCTTTGGAAAGATGACCATGTACCCCTCCTATATTCGCAAGGGACGTGATATGATTCTCTATTTCCTGAAGAAGCACTTTGACGACAAGGAACGGCTGATTATTCCGATGAAACCGCTGAAAATAGAAACCGACGAACGTGAGTTGGAGGCTTTGTTCTGTGAAAAAGATTTTAGGGAAGATTACCGCATTCTGAACCGTGAGATACGTAACCTCGGCTACAATATCCCACCATTGGTCAATGCATACATGGGGCTTTCGCCTACCATGAAACTTTTCGGTACGGCTATTAATGACGGCTTTGGCGATGTGGAAGAGACGGGTATTCTCATTGCTGTCGATGAAATCCTGGAGCAGAAACGTGTGCGCCACATCGAATCCTTTGCCAAGCAGCATCCTGAAGCCGTGAAAATTACCAGTGGAGCAAACAAGATTATCTATAAGGAAAAGGGATGAAGAAACTACTGTTGTTTACCATGGCACTACTAACCATGTCTGTTGTTCTGTCAGCACAGAGCTTCAAGTTTGACGAGATGACCTACACACCAGATGCAACGACATTCCAGTTGTTTGCGCCTCAGACGGCAAAGCGTGTGACAGTAAGAATCTATAGCGACGGTCAGGCTGGCCGCCCGCTGAAAACCGTTCAAATGCAGTACACGGCCGATGGGCTATGGAAGGCAACGGTAAAGGGCGACCTGAAAGGCCGTTTCTACACGTTCGATATGGGACGTGGCGAATGTCCAGGTGTTTTCGCAAAAGCCGTTGGCGTGAATGGACGCCGTGCCGCCATCCTTGACTTCGCCACCACAGACCCAGAAGGCTGGGCGCAGGACAAGCATCCCGTCTGCAAGTCTCCTGCCGACCTTGTTATCTACGAGATGCACCACCGTGACTTCTCCTTCGCACGCGAGGATGCCAAGTATAAGGGTAAGTTCCTGGCGCTGACGGAGCCTTGGGCCATCCGTCACCTGAAGGAGCTGGGCGTGAATGCCGTACACATTCTTCCTTCCTACGACTATGGTTCGGTGGATGAGACACGTCTTGGCGAGCCGCAGTACAATTGGGGCTATGACCCTGTAAACTACAATGTTCCGGAGGGTGGATACTCCACGAACCCCTACGACCCGCAGTGCCGCATCCGCGAGTTCAAGCAGATGGTACAGGCCCTTCACAAGGCAGGTATCCGTGTCATCCTCGATGTGGTGTATAACCATACTTACGACATTGACCACTCGAACTTCCAGCGTACCTACCCCGACTATTATTACCGTAAGACAGCCGACGGCCATTACAGCAACGGCTCTGGCTGCGGCAACGAGACGGCCTCGGAACAGCCGATGATGCGCCAGTTCATGCTTGAGAGCGTCAAATACTGGATTAACGAGTATCATATCGACGGTTTCCGTTTCGACCTGATGGGCGTCCACGATATCGAGACGATGAATGTCATACGCCAGATGGTCAACGACATAGACCCCACCATCTTCATCTATGGCGAGGGTTGGAGCGCAGGTTCCTGTGCGCTGCCTGTAGAGCAGCTGGGTGTGAAGGCTAATATCACGAAGATGCCTGGCATTGCAGCTTTCAGCGACGAGATACGCGATGGCTTGCGTGGTCCCTTCGACAACGACACGAAGCCCGGCATGCTGGGTGGAGCTCCCGATATGGAGGAGAGCGTGAAGTTCGGCATTGTAGGTGGCATCAGCCATCCGCAGGTCGATATGGCCAAGGTGAACTACTCGAAGGAACCTTGGGCGCTGGAGCCTGTACAGCTTATCAGCTACGTCAGCTGTCATGATGATATGTGTCTGACAGACAGGCTGAGAGCCAGTATTCCGGGCATTACGGAAGAAGAGCTCATCCGACTCGACCTGCTGGCACAGACGGCTGTGTTCACGTCGCAGGGCGTGCCCTTCATGCTGAGCGGCGAGGAGCTGTTGCGTAACAAGAAAGGTGTCCACAACTCCTTTGAGTCGCCAGACAGCATCAACCAGCTGGACTGGCGGAATAAGCTGCGCTATCCGCAGGTGTTCCAGTACTATCAGAAGCTGATACGCCTGCGCAAGAATCATCCTGCGTTCCGACTGGGCAATGCCGACCTGGTGCGTAAGCACTTGGAGTTCTTGGAGGCTCCTCGTCAGGTGGTGGCATACCGTCTGAAGAACTATGCCGGACGTGACAACTGGCGTGACATCATCGTGGTGCTGAACGCCTCCAAGGAGGAGCAGTGCGTGGATGTCCCCCAGGGAACCTACACCGTGGTATGTGCCAATGGCGTCATCGAACTGCGCCGTCGTGGAATTGAGACTTTCACGGGCAGCCGTGTGACTGTCTGTCCCCAATCAGCCTTGATTATCCATAACTAAAAACTGACTATATGAAAAGATTTGTTTTATTCAGCTGTTTATTACTGAGTGTACTATCCATGAGTGCCGCAAAGAAAATAGTGATTGACCGCATAGAGCCTACCGACTGGTACGTGGGAATGAAGAACCCTTCGCTCCAGCTGATGGTCTATGGTAAGAACATTGCCAGCGTCAAGGAAGTGACCACCGACTATGCCGGCGTCCGCATCGATAGCGTGGTACGTCTCGACTCACCCAACTACCTGCTTCTTTATCTGAACCTCAAAGATGCCCAGCCGGGCACGATGACGTTGAAGTTCGACAAGGTCAAGATGGAGTACAAACTGAAAGCAAGGGAGATGAGCGGCGACAAGCGTAAGGGCTTCGACATCAGCGATGTGCTCTATCTGTTGATGCCCGACCGTTTCGCACAGGGACAGCACCACAACCCTCAGGTGAAAGGTATGCGCCAGTATCGTGAGGACCGTACCATGCCGTCACTTCGCCACGGAGGAGACCTGGAGGGCATCCGCGAACATCTGGATTACTTCAAGGAACTGGGCGTGACGGCCCTGTGGCTGACGCCAGTGCTCGAGAATGACTCTCCCGATCAGGGCGAGTGGTCCACTTATCACGGCTATGCCACCACCAACTACTACCGCGTTGACCCGCGCTTCGGTACCAACGAAGACTACCGCCGGCTGGTGGATGAGGCGCATCAGAAGGGTTTGAAGGTGGTCATGGACATGATTTTCAATCACAGCGGCTTTGAGCATCCTTGGACGCTTGACATGCCGACGAAGGACTGGCTGAACCTCCCACAATGGATGGAGGAAACCAACGGCACCTTCGATTCCCGCGGCACCAGCTTCCTGCAAACCAGCTATAAGCTGACACCAGTGCTTGACCCCTATGCCTCCGAGGTTGATAAGCGCGAGACGGTGGAGGGATGGTTCGTTTCGACTATGCCTGACCTCAACCAGAAGAACAAGCACCTCATGCGCTACCTCATACAGAACTCCATCTGGTGGATAGAGACCATCGGCATCGATGGCATCCGCATGGATACCTATCCCTATGCTTATCGTGAGCCGATGGCACAGTGGATGAAGGAACTCGACGAGGAATACCCCAACTTCAATACCGTGGGAGAGACGTGGGTCACGGAGCCTGCCTATACCGCAGCATGGCAGAAGGACTCCAAGCTGTCGGACATCAATACCTACCTGAAGACCGTCATGGACTTCTCGTTCCAGGAGAAGCTCGACTCTGCCAAGCATGAACAAACCGACAACTGGTGGAGAGGCATGAACCGCCTGTATAACTCGTTCTGCTACGACTACCTCTATCCGAACCCCAGCAGCGTCATGGCTTTCCTTGACAATCACGACACCGACCGCTTCCTGGGCGATGGTTGCGACTCGCTGATGCTGAAGCAAGGACTGGCCTTGTTGCTGACCGTGCAGCGCATACCGCAGCTGTACTACGGTACGGAAATTATGATGAACGGCACGAAGACAAAGTCCGACGGATATGTGCGTAAGGATTTCCCTGGCGGTTTCCCAGGCGACACCCACAATGCTTTCACACGCGAGGGACGTACACAGGCCGAGGATGCCATGTTCCGTTGGCTGAGCCGCCTGCTCCATTGGCGTCAGGGCAACGAGACCATCATCCGTGGCAGACAGATACAGTTCATTCCCTATAACGGCATCTATGTCATTGCCCGTTGCTGGCACAACAACGTCGTGCTCACCGTTCTCAACGGCACCACGCAACCTGCCGTGCTGAAGGTGGATCGCTATGTGGAGGTCATCGGCGGTACCAAGCGTGCCAAGGACGTGCTGACAGGCCGTTACTTTGATTTGAGTAGTGACTTGACGCTCAAGCCCCGTCAGTCGCTTGTCCTCGATTATCAACAAGATTTAACAGATTAAGCCCATGAAACGAGTAAAGAATCTGATTCTCGGCTGCTTGCTGTCTGCTGTAGCTTGCTGCCTGCCAACGGTCGTCGCGTCAGCCCAAGACCCCCTGGTTGATTATAGTGACCAGCTTCACAGCCAGCACATCACCAGCACCATCTTCCCGTTGGCAGACGAACTGATGCTTGCCCTCTCGTTCGACGAAGTGGCCAAGCAGCTCACCCGCAAGGGCTTTAGCAAGGTGGAAATAGAAGAGGGCATCCTGAAAGCCGAGTCACCTCTGTGTGTCCTGCGGGCTGTCAACCGCCGTCAGCTACCCGAGCGGATAGACACCCTAACGCTCTACCTGCGTCAAAGTCTGGACCCCGACATTCTCAAGGACAGCCTGCAGCGTGCCAGCTACGACTTCATGGAGACCTCTGCCGACCAGCGTTACGACTGGTACAAACGTGCTGACGGCATCAACCTCGCTGTCTATTACGTTTATAAGAAGCCCTACAAGAGCGCCATGCTCTTTGCCCGTCCCACGACGTCAACCCCTCCTCCAGCCGTCACCCCTTCGGCTCCAGCTCCCGTCGTCACCCCTACGGCCCTTACCTTCAAGCCCAAAGAGGGGAGTGTCAAAACCAGACGGCCCGACGGTGGAGAGATTTATGCGCAGATACGCTTCCCCATAGCGCAGGGCGGACCTGCCAAGGAGCTTAATGCTGCTGCCCTTGCCTCGCCGCTGCTGTCGTCCCTTGTCTCCAAGCCCATTGGTGCTCATGCCAACATCGTTGACGGGCTAAAAACGTTCCTGCATCAGGTCAAGGTGGACTTTCTTGCAGCTTCCACACCATCAGGCGTCGATGTGCCGCAACTTGACGTAATGTACGACGTGACGGTACAGCCAGAGGACGAGACGCGCGAAGGTGTCATCACCTACGTGAACCACGTTACCGCGAAGGACCACGGTCTCCAGTATGAGGATTACCATGTGGCAGCCAACTTCGACGCCACCTCAGGCCGCCGTCTCACCTCCGACGACGTCTTCCTCAAACATAAGCGTCCTACGGTAGTCGAACTGCTCCGGGCGGCTCATCATAGCGTTGTCGCACAGCACCCCGACTACCCTGCTAATGTTGACGTGACGCCTGCCCTTGACAACTTCATCCTGGGTCGTGACGACATTCAGTTCATCCTGATTCTCGATAAAGGAGGACGCATTTACGAGGAAATCCTATCCTACGATTACGACAAACTGCAGCCGCTGCTACGCTAATTCCCCTTATACATCCAATATCCTCTGCCACTCCAGAAAGCATTCGGAATGGGGGGGTATTTGTATAGTATTTAGATAATCAAGCACCCGTTGGGGGTGAGTATCTGTTAAATAATCATAAATCTTTACTTTTGGGGGTTCTTTCGTGCGCGTAGTAGGAAAGAAAGCTGTACCTTTGCAGTCCGATTTGAAGGGGAGAGTCTTAGAATCCCCACAGGACGAGTGTGTAAATAGTGGTGTCTTTGGCCGGGCGCAACGGTTTGTGAATCACTGGTTCAAGGGCGGTGAGAGTCCGCCGGAAGCGTATCGTTAGACTACCAAGCAGGGAGTTAGACCTCTGCGGGTGGTTTTTGTGTGCGCACGTATATTAACAATGTTTTTTAGTAGTAAAATTATTTAAGTAAAAATGAACACTTTAAGTTACAAGACCGTTTTCGCCAATAAGGAAACTGCTAAGAAGGAGTGGGTGGTGATTGACGCCACAGACCAGGTTGTTGGTCGTCTCGCTTCGAAGGTAGCGAAGTTGATTCGCGGAAAGTACAAGCCCAACTTCACCCCGCACGTGGATTGTGGCGACAATGTCATTATCATCAACGCCCAGAAGGCAGTCTTCACTGGTAAGAAGGAGACTGACAAGGTTTACACGCGTTACACTGGTTATCCTGGTGGTCAGCGTTTCAACACTCCTGCTGAGCTTCGCAAGAAGCCTTTCGGCACCGAGCGTATCATTAAGCACGCCGTAAAGGGTATGCTGCCCAAGGGTCCCCTCGGCCGCAGCCTGCTGAACAACCTCTACATTTACGAAGGCACTGAGCACAAGCACGAGGCTCAGAAGCCCAAGGCAATTGATATTAACCAGTATAAATAAATAAGGTAAGATGGAAATGATTAATGCAATCGGTCGTCGTAAGAGCTCAGTAGCTCGCGTTTATCTGAAAGAAGGAACAGGTAAGATAACGATCAATAAGAAGGACTTAACCGAATATTTCCCCTCAGCCATTCTGCAGTACGTGGTGAAGCAGCCGCTGAGCCTGCTGGAGGCCGGTGAGAAATATGACATCAAGGCAAACCTCGACGGTGGCGGCTTCACTGGTCAGAGCCAGGCTCTGCGCCTTGCCATTGCCCGCGCACTCGTAAAGGTCAATGCTGAGGACAAGAAGAACCTGAAGGACCATGGATTCCTGACTCGCGATGCCCGTGAGGTTGAGCGTAAGAAGCCGGGTCAGCCGAAGGCTCGTCGTCGCTTCCAGTTCAGTAAGCGTTAATATCACTGGACAACGTTTAGCATCTAAACCGACAGGACTCTGGCTAGTACTGCTAGTGCTACTAGTACAACTAGACTACCCGTTGGTTGATCGGACAAAAAGATTAAAAGGAAAGTAAACAACAATTTAAACATTAAAGACAATGTCAAGAACAAATTTTGATATGTTGCTGGAGGCTGGCTGTCACTTCGGTCACCTCACACGCAAGTGGAACCCCGCAATGGCTCCCTACATCTATACCGAGCGTAACGGTATTCACATCATCGACCTTCATAAGACAGTAGTAAAGATTGATACTGCTGCCGAGGCTCTGAAGCAGATTGCCAAGAGTGGTAAGAAGATTCTGTTCGTCGCTACTAAAAAACAGGCTAAGGAAGTGATTGCTGAGAAAGCTACCAGCATCAACATGCCTTACGTTATCGAGCGCTGGCCGGGTGGTATGTTGACCAACTTCCCGACTATCCGCAAAGCGGTCAAGAAAATGGCGAACATCGACAAGCTGATGAACGATGGTACGTTCGGAAACCTCTCCAAGCGCGAGCTGCTGCAGGTTACCCGTCAGCGTGCCAAGCTGGAGAAGAACCTGGGTTCAATTGCTGACCTGACCCGTCTGCCGAGCGCCCTGTTCGTGGTTGACGTGATGAAGGAGAACATTGCCGTTCGCGAGGCTAACCGTCTGGGCATTCCCGTATTCGGTATTGTTGACACCAACAGCGACCCGAAGAACATTGACTTCGTGATTCCCGCCAACGATGACGCAAAGGACAGCATCGAGGTAATCCTCAACGCTTGCTGCGCAGCCATCAACGAGGGTCTGGAGGAGCGCAAGGCTGAGAAGGCAGACGAGAAGGCTGCTGACGCTCAGGCTGAGGCCGAGGCTGAAGAGGTAAAGCCCAAGCGCACCCGTAAGCCCCGCAAGGAAGAGGCTCCCGTAGAAGAGGCTCCCAAGGCTGAAGAGGCTCCCGCTGCTCCTGCTGAGGAAGAGGCTCCCGCTGCAGAGTAACCCTATTTGCCCCCTAAGTTAGGGGGCTACAGGGGTCTGAACAGGCGCAGACTCCTACTAATTATAACAATATTGGTCTGATAAACGCTTGTTCAGACCCCCACCCCCCTAACTTAGGGGGCTCAAAAATAAACAGTATAATGGCAATTTCAATTGACGATATCAAGAAGCTTCGCGCAATGACCGGCGCTGGTCTGGCTGACGTAAAGAAGGCTCTGACCGAGGCTGAGGGCGACTTCGACAAGGCCAAGGAGCTCCTCCGCGAGCGTGGTCTGGCTATTGCTGCCAAGCGCAGTGACCGTGAGACATCTAATGGTTGTGTACTCGTAAAGGCTGTTGACGGCTTTGCAGCAACTATCGCCCTGAAGTGTGAGACTGACTTCGTGGCTAACGGTGCTGACTTCATCGCGCTGACCCAGAACATCCTCGACGCTGCCATCGCTGCCAAGGCGAAGGACATTGAGGCTGTGAAGGAGCTGGTGCTGGCTGACGGCCAGAAGGTTCAGGACGCTGTTACGCAGCGCTCTGGTATCACCGGTGAGAAGATGGAGCTGGACGGCTACAACACGCTCGAGGGTGACAACATCGAGGTCTATGACCACATGGGCAAGCACATGCTCGCCACGATGGTTCAGACCAACAAGGCTGCTGCCGAGGTAGGTCACAAGCTGGCCATGCAGGTAGCTGCCATGAAGCCCGTAGCTCTGGACGCTGCAAGCATCGACCCGAAGATTCTCGACGAGGAGTATCGCACTGCTGTTGAGAAGACCAAGCTGGAGCAGGTGCAGAAGTATGTTGACATGAAGATCAAGAAGGCTGGTATCAACCCCAACCTCGTTGACTCTGAGGACCACATCGAGAGCAACATGTCTAAGGGCTGGCTCACACAGGAGCAGGCTGACGAGGCTCGCAAGATCATTGCTGAGGCAAAGCCCGAGGGTGAGGCTCAGCTGAAGATGCCCATGATCGAGGGTATCGCTAAGGGTCGCGTTGAGAAGTTCAAGAAGGAGAGCTGTCTCGTTGACCAGGAGTTCCAGTTCGGTGACGGCGACAAGCAGACCGTCTCTCAGTGGCTTGCCCAGCAGGACAAGGAGCTGAAGATTGTTGCTTTCAAGCGCTTCACGCTCGTTGCAGAGTAAGTAATCACTAACATAGGAAGCAGGCATCGTCTCTCAAGGGCGGTGCCTGTTTTTTTAAGCGTATGAAGATTTTTGCAGTGGGCATGAACTATGCCCAACACAATAAAGAACTCGACGGCGCGTTATATAAACCAGAGCAGCCCGTCATTTTCACCAAGGCCGACTCCGCATTGCTGAAGGACAGAAAACCGTTCTTCATCCCTGACTGGAGCCAGCAGGTGGATTACGAGACGGAACTGGTGGTGCGCATCTGCCGTCTGGGAAAGAGCATCCCCGAGCGTTTTGCCTACCGTTACTACGACGCCGTGACAGTGGGCATTGACTTCACGGCACGCGACTGGCAGCGCGAGGCACGCGCAAAAGGACTGCCGTGGGAGATATGCAAGGGTTTCGACGGCTCGGCCGTGATCGGCGAGTGGGTTGACAAGCAGAAGTTCCGCGACATACAGGCCATCCACTTCCACCTTGACATCAACGGCAAGACGGTACAGGAAGGCTGTACGAGCGACATGCTCTACAAGGTGGACGAGCTGGTGAGCTACATCTCACGGTTCTTCACCCTGAAGACGGGAGACCTGCTCTACACGGGAACGCCTGTGGGCGTAGGACCCGTACACATCGACGACCACCTGGAAGGATGGCTCGAAGACCGTAAGGTGCTGGAATTTAACTGTAAGTGAACATCAAACGATTCATAGGAATCCTGATACTCCTGCTGTCGTGTCTGACGATGAACGCGCAAGAGTACTACAACTTGACCGCCCAGGAGGTCAAGATCGACTCCCTGTTGCCCGTGTTCACCTATGCCCGTCCGCTGGGAAAGCACTATGCTGACAGCACCTATACGGTCAGCATTGAGTATCCGGAGTTCATCACCATGTCGGCTGACGACGTGCGTCGCTACGAAAAGATCAGCGGAGCCCAGTTGCCGGCACTTCCTGAAGTCACTCAGCAAATCAGCATCTCGCGCAAGCAGGCCACGCTCGAAGTGTCCTTCGTCCCCTTGGTGTGGCGCGAAGGGAAATACCAGAAGCTGGTAAGTTTCCAGCTCAAGGTACAGGCCACGGCCAAGAACGGTCTGCGTGCCTCACGCCTGGCGCCTGCTGCGACCACCCGTTCGGCAGCCACGGCTTCAGTCCTTGCGTCGGGCAGATGGGTGAAGATACGCGTACCTTCGACAGGAATTTATCAGCTGACGAACGACCTGATAAGCCGCGCCGGTTTCTCCAATATAAACAATGTACGCGTGTACGGATACGGAGGTGCCATGCAGCCTGAGAAGCTCTTCGCCAATTACATTGACGAGACGGACGACCTGAAGGAAGTACCCCTCTGCACGGCCAATGGCCAGCGGCTGTTCTGGGCACAGGGTCCTGTGTCATGGAACGGCAACGAGCGCGTCCGCAACCCCTATTCCCAATACGGCTATTACTTCCTGACGGAAACGGACGGTGAAGCAAAGACACAGACGGAGCAGGAACTGCTGGGGAACTACATCAGCACTGGCGAGCTCAGCAACACGCTCTACGAAGTGGATGACTTCGCCTGGTATCACGGCGGACGCAACCTCTACGACGCAAGGACGTTTACGCTAGGACAGGCCCGTGACTACACCCTTGCCGCATCAGCGACAGGTGCCGGAACCCTGACAGTGGCGCTGACAGCCTACGACACCAGCAACAGCTCGTCGGCATCGATAAGCCTCAACGGTGAGACAGTGGGGACCGTCAACATCGGCGCCTGCACCACCTACAACCACGCCAGCCAAGCCAAGCTGAGCGTCAAGGTTACGAACCTCTCGACAACCAATACCATCCGCATACAACAAACCAGCGGAGGAACCATGCGCCTGGATTACATTGCCCTACATGCCGACAATGCCACGTCTGCCCCCTCGCTGCAGGAGGTGAAAGTGGGAACGCCTGAGCTGGAGGGAACCATTGCCAACCAGAACCTGCACGGCGACGAGGCAACGGACATGGTTATCATCATCCCTGCATCGCGTAAGCTACAGACACAGGCAGAACGCTTGAAGACTTTTCACGAAGAGAAAGACGGCCTGAGGGTACGTCTGGTGGCTGCTGACGAGCTCTACAACGAGTTCTCGAGCGGTACCCCCGATGCCAATGCCTATCGTCGCTACCTGCGCATGCTCTACGAACGGGCGACCAGCGAGGCCGACATGCCACGCTATCTGCTGCTGTTCGGCGACGGAGCATGGGACAACCGCATGCTCTCCACGGACTGGAGCAAGACAACGCCCAACGATTTCCTGCTCTGCTATGAGAGCGAGAACTCATTCAGCGCTACAGACTGCTACGTGACAGACGATTACTTCTGTCTGCTTGACGACGGAGAAGGTGGAAACCTGCTCAGCAGTGACCGCGCTGACGTGGCTGTAGGACGCTTCCCCGTGCGGAATGAAGCCGATGCAAAGATTATGGTTGACAAGGTCATATCCTACGCCAACAACACCTATGCCGGCTCCTGGCAAAACGAAATATGCATGATGGGTGACGACGGTAACAACAACCTGCACATGCAGGATGCCGACGCCGTAGCCCGACTGGTGGAGCAGCTCCATCCGGAATACACCGTGAAGCGTATCATGTGGGATGCCTACGAGCGTATTACATCGGCCACGGGCAACACCTACCCTGACGTGACACGCCTCATCAAACAGCAGATGCAGAGTGGAGCACTTATCATGAACTACAGCGGTCATGGCGCCGCTTACGCCTTCTCGCACGAACTGGTGATGCAGCTGAACGACTTTGCAGAGGCCGTGTCCACCCGACTGCCGTTCTGGGTGACTGCCTCATGCGACATCATGCCGTTCGACGGACAGGAGGACAACATTGGCGAGACAGCACTGCTCAACAAACGCGGAGGCGCTGTATCCTTCTTTGGTACCACACGAACGGTCTATTCCTCGTATAACCGCGTCATGAACCTGGCGTTCATGCGCCAAGCACTCTCGGGAATAGCAACAGGTGAGGCTGTCAGACTGGCCAAGAACTCGCTGATTACCACATCGCAGGACCACACGACGAACAAACTGCAATATACACTGTTGGGCGACCCGGCACTCTGCTTGGCCTACCCCACCCTGCAAGCCGTGGTTGACGACATCAACGGAGCCAGCGTCAATGAGGGTGAACCTCTGATACTGAGGGCAGGTACCACTGTCACCGTACGCGGACACATTGAGCAGGACGGACAGCGACAGACCGGCTACAACGGCACTGTGACTGCTACCGTCCGCGACGCAGAAGAAGAGATTACCTGCCGACTGAACGACACCAGCAAGGAGGGTGCCGAAGAACCGTTCGTCTATACAGACCGCACGAAGGTCATCTTCCATGGTACCGACAGCGTGCAGGCAGGACAGTTTGCCTTCCGTTTCACGGTTCCACAGGACATCAGCTACAGCAACGGCACTGGCCTCATCAACCTGTACGCCATTGACAACAGCCGCACAGCCATTGCCAACGGACTCTGTGAGCACTTCGTACTGGGCGGTGCCACAGCCGCACAACACGACACCGAAGGTCCCAAGGTATATTGCTACCTGAACTCCGAAAACTTCACCAATGGCGACAAGGTCAACCTGACGCCCTATTTCGTGGCACAGATCAGCGACGACAGCGGTATCAATGCCACAGGCAACGGCATCGGCCACGACATCCAGCTGGTCATTGACGGACAGACGGCACAGACCTACACCCTGAACGACTACTTCAGCTACGACTTCGGCAGTTACACCAGCGGAACGGTGGGCTTCAGCATCCCCACGCTGAATGCCGGCAAGCACAAGCTGCAGTTCCGTGTGTGGGACACACAGAACAATTCAACCACCTCAGAACTGAGCTTCGAAGTGGTAGAGTCGCTCGAACCGGTATTCTTCGACGTAGAGTGTACGCGTAACCCCGCAGAGACCACCACCTCGTTCCGCATTATCCATGACCGCACAGGCAGCCAGATGGATGTTATTCTTGACATCTTCGACATGTCAGGCCGTCACCTGTGGCAACATGCAGAGAGCGGCGTACCCACTGACGGCACCTACCTGATTGACTGGGACTTGACGTCAGGCAGCGGCAGTCGCATCTCCACCGGTATCTATCTCTATCGTGTACGCATCAGCAGTGACGGTTCCAGCTATGCCTCGAAAGCCAAGAAATTGATAGTCATAAGCAATAAATAGTTTACTGCTACGTTTATTAGATGATGAAGAAAAAGAAGATAATACTCATAGCCACTTGTCTGCTCATGTCCCTGACAGCAGCAGCACAGGATAAGGTCAACGAGTTTAACGCCGTTGAACACGCCGTTATCTCGCAGACCATTGCTCCCGATGCCCGCTCGGCAGGTATGGGTGACGTAGGTGCTGCCACAGAGCCGGATGTGAACTCACAGTATTGGAACCCTGCCAAGTATCCGTTCTGCATCAGTCGTGCAGGCATCTCGCTCAACTACACCCCGTGGCTGCGCAAGCTGGTCAGCGACATCGATCTAGCTTACGTCTCAGGTTTCTACCGCATTGGCGACTACTCCGCCATCAGCGGCTCCATACGATACTTCTCGTTAGGTGAAGTGATGACGTCGCTCGACGATAATGCCATGACTGTCAAGCCCTACGAGCTGTCCCTCGATGCAGCCTACTCGCTGATGCTCAACGACCATTTCTCGCTGGCAGCTGGCTTACGCTGGATCTACAGTGATCTGCGCTACGACTATACGGAAGACGCATCGCCTGCCTCTGCCTTTGCTGCCGACCTGGCCATGTATTACAACAACTACTTCGTCATGGGCGAGCGCGAGTGTCAGCTGGGCTTGGGTCTGAACCTGAGCAATATCGGTAGTAAGATATCCTATTTTGGCGACGACCGTTCACAGTTCCTGCCGGCAAACATGCGACTGGGCGCCTCACTCATGGTTCCTGTCGATGAATACAACCGCTTCACGATAGCTGCCGATGCCAACAAGCTGCTGGTGCCCACCGTGCCCAAACAGCTTGAGGGAGAGGACAATGCCACCTATCAGCAGCGTGTCATCGAGGAATACAGCGACGTGGGTTCCATTGCAGGAATCTTCAAGAGCTTCAGCGATGCCCCTGGCGGTTTCAAGGAGGAGCTCGAGGAGATACAATGGAGCGTAGGTGCAGAGTACGTCTATCACGACCAGTTCTCCCTGCGTGCAGGTTATCACCATGAGTCAGAGAACAAAGGCAACCGCAAGTACTTCACTGTGGGTGGCGGTTTCCGCATGAATGTCTTCTCACTTGATGTGGGTTACGTCATCTCCACGGCTAAGAGTAATCCGCTTGACCAAACCCTGCGCTTCTCTTTGGCCTTCGACATGGATGGTATAAAGGACTTATTTAAGTAATTTTGTGTGTTCGCGCACAAATTCACTTGATTTAAGTCAAGAATGAAGCGTTTTTCTTCGTTTTTGACCTAATTTTCTTGGAAGCTTTCAGAAAACATTGTACCTTTGCATCGTCAAAAGTTAATAGATTGTTTTAGGTTAGTAGTAATATTTATAGTTTTAGGTTTTTAGTTATTGGTAAGAAGAAAGTTTTAAATGTGTTAGGATAACAGTGGTCGCCGTGAGGCTCCCATAACTTTCTTTTCTTTGTGAATAGTTAGTATTAGTTATTGATATTCCTGAGTCGGTCAAACGACAAAGGCCCCTGGCTGAAAAGCCAGTTCTTTTGAAAAAATAGGATTTTTAGTTAAACATAGGCTTGAATGTCGCCGCTCGTTGATGAGTAGCGGCATTTTTTTTGCAATATAATTTGCATTTTTGATTTGTTAATCGTACCTTTGCATGACTAAAAGCACAAAAAAGATGAATATAAGAGTTGGAATGGGCTATGATGTCCACCGTCTGGTGGAGGGACGTGACCTCTGGATGGGCGGAATAAAGATTGACAACGAGCTGGGATTGCTGGGGCACAGCGATGCTGACGTGCTGATACATGCCATCTGCGATGCCATATTGGGGGCTGCCAACATGCGCGACATCGGCTACCACTGGCCAGACACCAGCAACGAGACACTCAACATGGACAGCAAGGTCATCCTGAAGAAGACCATCCAACTGATAGCCACCAAGGGTTATCGGCTGGTAAACATCGATGCCACCATCTGTGCCGAGCGCCCCAAGATGAACCCACACATCCCAGCCATGCAGCAGTGTATGGCGGACGTCATCGGCACCGATCCGGACAACATCTCCATCAAAGCCACCACCACCGAGAAACTTGGCTTCACAGGCCGCATGGAAGGTATCTCAGCATATGCCGTGGCGCTCATTGAGAAAGACTAAAGAACACTTCAAACAACAATTAATAACTAAAATGAGAAAAAAACTATTATCAACTGTACTGCTGTGCATCGTAGCACTGGCTGCCGCAGCACAAAATCCTGCTGGTCCTGAAACTGAATTTGTCATGCAACTGAAAGTAACACTGGGCGAAGCCTACAGCGTGGGAGACACGCCCCAGGGACGTCGTACGGTAATCCCCATCACGGGCGGAACATTCGAAGGTCCCCTGCTAAAGGGTACCATCATCAACGGAGGTGCCGACTACCAGTTGGCCGACGGCAAGCGTTCGACGCTGGAGGCCATCTACAGCATCAAGACTGACGATGGCGTGTATCTCCACGTGCGTAATCGCGGCATCATCTACCAAGGTCAGGATGAGCATGGTCAGCAGACGTTCTACTTCAAGGCTGCGCCACAGTTTGAGGCACCCAAGGGCAGTCGTTATGAATGGCTCAACAATGCCCTCTTTACCTGTGCCCCTGACTTCTCACAACAGTTTGCCGGCATCGTGCTGAATGTTTGGAAGATAAAGTAAATAGCACCTTTATTTCCTAAAAAACTAAAAATCGTGCAAGATTCTTCGTTTATTCACGATAAATGTAGTATCTTTGCACGATTTTTTATTTTTAGATGTTTAAAACAAGATGAATGTAATTACAAAGAGTATTCAATTGCCCGATGGAAGAACCATC
>CAMVQS010000023.1 GCA_947169685.1 uncultured Prevotella sp.
GCGGTCTTTCGATGCGTTCATCCGACGGTCGCGCGAAGTTTATGCTCATCAACTCTGAAAATTCGCGCGGTCGCCAGCACTTCACCATTTGCCACGAGCTGTTCCATCTGTATTACGACGAGGAACCGAAACCGCACATCTGTGGCACTCCCGGTTTGGAGAAAGACCCCGCCGAAATCAATGCCAATGCCTTTGCCTCGGCGCTGCTTTTGCCACAGGCAGGCGTGCTGGAGTCGATACCTTCGGAAGAGATTGTGAACCGCCATATCTCCACTGCCACGATGCTACGTGTGGAGCAGCTGTTTGGTGTCAGCCACCAGTCGTTGTGCTATTGTTTGCGCCACCTGCGCCTGCTTACCGAAGAGGAACTTCAGGATCATCTGGCCGAGAGCATGGAGATTCAGCAGATTGCCACAGAATACGGCTACGACCTCTCACTCTATCAGCCAGGCAACGAAGGCGTGGTGATAGGTGACTTTGGCGAGAAAGCCCGTCTGCTGTTCGAGCAGGAGCGCATTTCGGAAGGTCACTATGTTGAACTGTTAAACCTGCTGAAATAGTTATGAATGAAATTAATATAAACGGTCAAATTGTGTCGCAGTTCGAAACACAATCTTTGATGCAGGATTTGCGTCAGATTATCGAGCAAGCTCGTGGTCATGTGGCTGTTACGGCCAATTATGAACTGACCATGATGTACTGGCATATTGGCGAGCGTATCAATCGTGAAGTGCTTGGAAATCAACGTGCTGAGTATGGTAAACAAATTGTGTCGGCAGTGTCGGCACAATTACAAGAAGAATATGGAAAGAAAGGGTTTGAACCACGAAGTATTTGGAGGATGATGCAATTTGCGCAGGTGTTCCCCGATTCCAAAATTGTGTCGGCTGTGTCGACACAAATTACATGGTCTCATGTGATTGAAATACTACCTCTCAAAGACGACCTTCAGCGTGAGTTTTATCTTACCTTAGCTTCATCAGAAAGATGGAGCGTCCGTAGGCTTCGCAAGGAAATCGACGGTATGCTTTTCGAACGCACTGCCATCAGCGGCAAGCCAGAAGAGTTTATCAAGAAAGAGCTCTCTACTTTGCGCGATGATAACGTGATGTCGCCCGACCTCGTATTCAAGAGCCCTTATTTCCTGGAATTCACGGGCTTGAAAGGTTTCTATAGTGAGAAGACGCTGGAAGATTGCTTGGTGGCTCATTTAGAGCAGTTCATTATCGAACTGGGTAACGGTTTCAGTTTCGTTGCCCGTCAGAAGCGTATGATTATAGATGGCGAGGACTTCTATCTCGACCTGCTGTTTTATCATCGTCGTTTGCATCGCTTGATAGCCATCGACCTAAAGAAAGGTCGATTCAAGGCAGAATATAAAGGACAGATGGAGCTTTATCTACGTTGGCTCGAAGCCAATGAGATGGAGCCAGGTGAGGAATCACCTCTTGGCTTATTGTTATGTACCGAGGGCGGTGAAGAACAGATTGAACTTTTGCAACTTGACAAGGCTGGTATTAAAGTCGCCAAATATCTGACTGAGTTACCTTCACGTGAAGTCCTGCAGCACCAGATTCAGAAGTCTCTGGAGATTGCAAAAGCCCGTTTCGAGAACTATATTGAAGAAGACGAGAAATAAACGAAAATCCGAAGATATGATTCAGATAGAGAACTTAAAAGCTGTTTTATCCGAAATTGGATTTGTCAAAGAATCTATGGGCGATTATTACAAGCGGGATTATGATACTTGTATTGTTGCTGTTGACTTTGACAACAAGAAAATAATATATCCAGAAGGCAAAGGGCTTAAAGTGCATGACAAAACCACAAGTAACTTTGACAAAAAAGAGAATTTTGTTGTATTGGAATGTGTGTGCCGTTTGCTTGAGAAAGGATATAGACCTGAACATATAGAATTGGAACCGCGATGGACGTTGGGGCATGATCCAAGTGGCGGAAAAGCTGATATTCTTGTTAAGGATAGTGAAGAAAAATCTTTGATTATTATTGAATGTAAGACAGCAGGTGAGAAGTTCAACAAGGAGAAAAAGAACACCGAAGAAGATGGTGGTCAGCTATTTAGCTATTGGCAGCAGGAAATTTCTACCCGATGGCTTGCTCTCTATGCCTCTGACTGGAAAGAAAATGCTCTTTCGTACAACTGCCTTGTGATTAACTGTACAGATGATGCCAACATCGCAAAGATGGCAGAAAAAGACAATGATGTAAAGCTTTTCTACAAGGCTCGTAATGACAAAGAACGTTTTGAAGTTTGGGAAGAAACATACCAGAAACAATGGCTTGATGATGTTATCTTTAACGAGGAAAGCCAAGCATATAAAATAGGAATACCACCATTAAGAAAGAAAAAACTAAGGGACTTCACTCCAGACGATCGTATCGTAAATCGCTTTGAAGAAATTCTTCGCCACAACAATGTTAGCGATAAGGAAAACGCTTTTAATCGTTTGGTGGCTCTTTTCATTTGCAAATTGGTGGATGAGATAAAAAAACAAGACTTTGACGAAGTTGATTTCCAATACAAACAAGGACAAGACACTTACGAAAGCCTACAAGATCGCCTGCAGCATCTTCATCAGCAAGGCATGGAAGAGTTCATGAAAGAGAAAATCTTCTATGTGGAGGCTGATTATGCCGAGCGTCTATTCATGCAATATACTGGCCGACAGAGAAAAGCTGCCATTGAGGACTTGAATCGCACAATCCGCATTTTGAAGTTCTATAGCAATAACGACTTTGCCTTCAAGGATGTGCATAATGAGGAACTGTTCTACCAAAACGGCAAGATACTTGTAGAGGTTGTACAATTGTTCCAACCTTATCGTATCGTATATCCCAGCAAGCACCAGTTCCTTGGTGACCTATTTGAGCAACTTCTCAATAAGGGATTCAAGCAAAACGAAGGCCAGTTCTTCACGCCTACACCCATTACTCGTTTCATTTGGGATTCCTTGCCCTTGCAGCATTACGTCTCAAATCGTGATCTTCCACGCATAATCGACTATGCGTGTGGTGCAGGTCATTTCCTTACAGAAGCTGTCGAAGCTGTTAATGCAGTTCGCAAAGATGCAGACAACACATGGGTTGAGAAACATATTTTTGGCATAGAGAAAGACTATCGTCTGGCTCGTGTATCGAAGATTTCCATGTTTATGAATGGTGCTGGTGGTGCAAATATCATCTTTGGTGATGGTTTGGAGAATTATGCTGAGAAAGGTATTGAAAATGAGACTTTTGACATCCTTGTAGCCAATCCTCCATACTCTGTCAGCGGATTCAAGCAACATCTGAAACTGAAGAACAACAGTTTTTGCATTATTGACAAAATTACCTCAGACGGCTCAGAGATAGAAACTCTTTTTGTAGAAAGAGCTGCACAGTTGCTTAAGCCACAAGGTATTGCAGCTGTGATTCTACCTGCAAGTATTCTCAGCAACTCGTCTGGCAGTTATATTGCTGCTCGTGAACAAATGCTGAAGAATTTCATGCTTCGTGCCATTGTAAACTTTGGCAGTAAAACATTTGGAGCAACAGGTACAAATACAGTTGTTCTTTTCATGGAACGCTACAATGAGCCTCCAAAGGTAAGCAAAATGACGGAGGATATTGTTGACGGCATTCTTAGCAATAACGATTGCTCTGAATGGCAGGACAAGGAAATCATGGAAGCATATCTTGCACATCAAGGAATCGAGGATGAAACCTACAAACAGTTTCTTTCTCGCTCAATTCCTTGGGAACTATTGCAACAAGACAATTATTTCAAAATGTATGTAGATGTAATTGCAAATAGTTCCATAACATATCCGAAGAATGCAACGACAGAGAAAAAAGCAGTAATACGTCTGAACAGATTCTATGATTACGCTCTGTCAATTGAGCGAGACAAGCTATATTATTTCACGCTTGCACACAATCAAAAGACGCTCGTTATTTCTGCGCCCACCGACAATAAAGAACAAAAAACATTTCTTGGCTATGACTGGAGCAACCGTAAGGGCTCAGAAGGAATTATTATAAACAAGAAAGGCGGTCAACTATATGATGATAATGACCGCTTTGCGTCAAATACGTTAGCAAGCCTTATTCGCTATACATTCTATGGTGATATAGATACAACTCTTCCTGAGGATGTGGAAAAATATGCCAAAACGTATTGGCTAAGGGATATGATAGATTTTAGTCAGGCAAAAAGTGACAAAATCATTCGAACCACAAACATAAAAAAGTTCGAAATGAAAAGTATATATCCACTTGTCAAAATTGGAGAAGTTGTTGACATTAACCAACAAGATATTAATCCGACACTATCTCCGAATAAAGAATTTGTGTATGTTGATATAGCTTCGGTTGAAAATGGAACGGGTAATATGTCTTTTGATTACAAGATTTTAGGGAAAGATGCACCATCAAGAGCACGAAGAATCGTTTCTAAAGGTAACACTATTTTGTCTACAGTTAGACCAAATCTTAAGGCTTTCGCTTTTGCCGAAAAAGATTATAATGATACCGTTTTCTCAACTGGATTTGCAATACTTATGCCTAAAGACATAAATGCTTTGCTTCCAAAGCTTCTCTACATCTACTTTATGAATATGGAGTCATTAATGCAACAAATAATTGACAAAATGCCCAAAGGACAATACCCCAGCATTAACAAAGCTGATATAGAGTCCTTCATGATTCCTCTTCCTCCTCTTGACATTCAGCAGAAGATTGTTGATGAATGCAAGAAGGTGGATGAAGAATATCTTGATAGCAAAAGAAAAATTGAAACACTTGTAAACCAAATAGACAAAATCTATAATGATTCAATAAGCACAAATACCAAAGTAGTAAAGCTATCTGATATTTGCAACATGAGAGCTGGAAAATTTGTTGCAGCAGCAGACATAAAAGATGTAGCTGATGAAAAGTTCAAATATCCTTGCTATGGAGGTAATGGCATGCGTGGTTATACAGATACAATGACCAACGAAGGTGAATATACTATTATTGGACGTCAAGGTGCCTTATGTGGTAATGTCTGTACAGCAAAAGGACAATTCCACGCAACCGAACATGCTGTTGTTGTATATCCTAATCCTTATACCGACCCCGTTTGGTTAAGATACCATTTGGAAAAGATGAATCTCAACCAATATGCAACTGGTACAGCACAACCAGGTCTTTCTGTTCAAAAGATATTAGAGCTACAATGCTCCGTTCCATTATTTGAAACTCAAAAGAAAGTAGCAGAAGCAATAAAAAAATATGAACAGGATATTCAAGAAGCAGAAGAATTCTGCCGTAGTTCATATTCTCGTAAGCAAGCTATTCTTGACAAATATTTGAATAACGTAAACACCTAACGACATGAACGAGAAACTATATTTGGATACGCTCAAGAAATATCAGAAGTGGGCGAAGGAGAATAAAAAGCAGGTAGAACAGGACTTTGCTGAACGTCGTGCTATGTGCGAAGATATGCAGGCATATTCAAAGGAAAGGCTTGCTAAGCTCACGGAAGAAGAGTTCTATGAGCTGATTGCCCCACTTTGGGCTATGCGAATATGGGGCAACAAAAAGTATTATATCGACAACATTGTGGAAAGCAATGGTATGGAGTTAATCCGTGAACAGCTGACAGAGTTGTTCTGGAGCAAACATTCCATTGAAAAGCGCTGGGATGACTTCCGAAGCAAAATCAAAGGTATAGGACCTGCCATCATGAGCGAACTGCTGAACAAGTTCAATCCTGACGAGTATCTGTTGTGGAACCGAAAATCGTTGACGGCTTTTCTCGCTTTAAGGATAGAAAAGGTTCCCAAGCAGAATGCAAGTCTCGACGGCAAACGGTATGCTTATCTCTGCAAGGTTGGCAAGTCGCTCGTTGAACTGGCTAAGTCGAAGGGATATACCGAAATAGATAACATGCTCGCCTTGGATTACTTCTATTGGCAGGAATTGCAGATAGATATTCCCATCGATGAAGTGATTGAGGAAGAAAAGCCAGAAACGGATAAGCAGAAGACTTTTGTGCATAATGACGTGCGCGACCGTATCTGTGACATCGGTTCTTTCCTCGGTTTTAAGGCATACAGAGAAAAGAAAGTTGCCGATGGTGCTGTGGTTGATGCTATCTGGGAAGTGTCTGTAGGCAATATGGGGCGCGTGACATACGTTTTTGAAGTACAGACAAACGGAAGTATCGACAGCTTGCTGATGAACTTGATGAGGGCAAAGAACAACCCTTCAGTTCAAGGCATAGTGGCTGTATCGGATGCTAAGCAGATAGAGAAAATCAAAAAAGAAGCTGCCAGCGTGAAAGCCATTCGTGATGACTTGAAGTATTGGGATTACAACGACGTGCTGAAAGTGTATGATTCCCTTTCTTCTGCCTATGAGTCAATCAATAAGTTGCATCTGGTGCCGGAGGGGTATAATATTCTGTAATTAAAGGAAACGAATGAGAATATGAGCGACGAACAGAAATATACCATTCAGGGCTTGGATGAATACATCCGCCAGGGAGAGCCGCAGCAGCGCGAGCGTAGCGAAGCGTGGAAGGTGGCCATCGGCTTGCAACAGGTTGACAGGCTTCAGACTTCTGAGTACCTGCTTGATACGGCACGTTTTATGGTTGCTCTAATTATCCAAAATGCAAATTTACGACGCAATGATGTAACATTTTCGTGTTTTCCATACTATAATATAATAGGCTGATGGCTGAAGTGTGAGGTATGATGGCAGATATAATAATAATGCGAAGAATTAAAACGTTATAAAAATAAAGAAGACAAGATATGAAAGAAGAAATAGGAAATAATAAAGGAGAGATTATCATCTATCAGTCAGAGGATGGTAAAATAAGGCTCGATGTCAGGTTGGAGGAGAAAACGGTATGGCTGACAATCGATCAAATGGCGGAGTTGTATGGCAAAGCCCGTTCTACCATTAACGAGCATATACTTAATGCCTACAAGGAAAACGAGATAGAGGAGGCGAAGACGATGAGAAAAATCGGAAATTCCGATTTTTCTACCAAACCGACAAATTACTATAACCTCGATGTAATCATTTCTGTAGGTTATCGCGTGAAGTCTATTGTGGGCACACGCTTCCGTCAGTGGGCCACGGAACGGTTGGCTGAGTACATCATTAAGGGCTTCACGATGGACGATGAGCGACTGAAGAATCTTGGTGGTGGGGGCTACTGGAAAGAGTTGTTGGATCGTATCCGTGACATCCGTTCATCTGAGAAGGTGATGTACAGACAGGTGCTTGACCTCTATGCTACCAGTGTTGATTATGACCCTCGCACGGATGCTTCGAAACTGTTCTTTAAGATGGTGCAGAACAAACTGCACTATGCAGCTCACGGACATACGGCTGCAGAGGTGATTTATGATCGTGCGGATGCTGACAAACCTTTTATGGGATTGACATCGTTCAAAGGTGAACTGCCTTGCATTAACGATATTAAGATAGCAAAGAATTATCTCACGGCTGAGGAACTGAAGATATTGAATAACATCGTTTCTGGATATTTTGATTTTGCAGAGACTCAGGCCCTCCGTCATCGACCTATGTATATGGAAGACTATGTTCGTCAGTTAGACAACATCTTGTCTGCCAATGGCGATGAACTGCTGGAAGGGGCAGGCTCTGTATCTCATGAGGAAGCAATGGATAAGGCTCTGATTGAGTACAGGAAATTCCAAGTGAAGACATTGTCGCCAGTAGAACAGGATTATCTAGAGTCTATCAAACTCATTGAGAAGAAAACCAAGAAGAAAGGCAGCAAGGGTGGTATGTAACATTTTCGTGTTTTCCATACTATAATAAGATGTAAGATGTTAGAAGTAAGATGTAAGAAGGAGTCACGGATCTACGGAAACAAGGACTCACGAATCTACGGAGTCACGAAATAAGAACGGAATAAAAACGATATAATGATATGAGCGACGAACAGAAATACACCATTCAGGGCTTGGATGAATACATCCGCCAGGGAGAGCCGCAACAGCGTGAGCGTAGCGAGGCGTGGAAGGTGGCCATCGGCTTGCAACAGGTTGACAGGCTTCAGACTTTCCGCAATGCGCTGGTGCGTGCCAACTATAGCGACTTGACAGCAGGTATCTCAGAGACCACGCTCTATCTGGAGCGATTCTTCCGTAGTATGCTGCTGGGAGAAGAGCACGATCTGAGGAACAGAATCATGCACGTGGATTGGGACAAGGCGACAGAAGAAACCAAAGTCCAAAGTGCAAATAAGCCAGTTCTAAGTGCAAAAATGAGCGATGAACTGCCTCCAAAGTGCAAAAATTGCACTTTAGAAGAGGTGGCGGTGCTTCGCATCATGCATGTCGAAGAGAAGTAAAAACGAAAAGATAATTTATGGCAGTATATTCGATTTATAAATACGAACTATCACAAATAAGTGCTCTGGAAGCAATGACTATCTGCGACGGGTCGAAAGAAACGCCGCTATCATTGGCGCAGGAGGTCCTCGACGGTCTCTTTCATGGTGTGCGCCCGCTGAATATCTCCAAGGAGAATAAAGAGAAGGTGATTATACCGCTTGACAACGAGATTACCTGTAAGCGTGACCGTGTGACCATCTTGCTGGTGTGTAACGAGAAAAAGCATAAATACATAGAGAAGCGTGATGAGCGCGAACTGATTTCGCATCCTGGCTGCTACGTCATCATAGACAATCGTGAGGGCATTGCACAAATGGCCATTGAGCGGTCGTCATCGTTTCAGAGCGACCCCGACAAGGTGTGTCAGTTGCTACAGCAAGCCATCAACGACAAGTTGGCTGCCTATCAGTTGAAGATAGAGATACGAGGCAAGGTGCGCGAGGCTCCGTTCTGGGAGGTCATTCATAAGCAGACGGTGGAACACGAAGACCGCGTGAAGTGGATAAAGTTCAACTTCGGTGTGCCTGAGGAAGGTGCCGGTATTGATGCCTCTGAAGATGTGAAAGCCATGATTAGTGGTTTGAACCGACTAGGAAGAATCATGGGTGCCGAGAAGGGGCAGTATATGTATAATGCCAGCGAGGCGGGTACGCTGCACATCGACCAGACAGAGGAAGACATGGCTCAGGTTATACACTATTGCTCTACTAATGCCTACGATATCAGCGTTGGTTTCCGCTACTATGGTGTTTACCGCTATGGTCGAGAGGAAAGGGCGTTTGCTCAGTTGGACGATCAGGTGATGGATGACTTTATCCACGAGCGACCCACTACCGACAGAGAGGGAAACGGAGCATGGGGATTGCACCTGTGGCTCGATAATATGCGAAGAATGTACGAAGATTACCGTGATGTTACGCCTACTAAGAAGAAACGAAAAAGAAAGTCTAAGAAGCAGGTTGCTTGATGGTCAGCCGCTTTTCAAGGCATTTCAGACACCTGTTCGGGCATTTGAAGCCGAAGCAAAGGGCTTTCGGTTGTCACCTGAAGAGGTGTTCTGGCAGTTAGTTGTCGTGCTTGACAACATCAAGGAGCACCAGGAAGAGGCTTTACAGGACGTGCGCCGTTTATGGAACGACATCTACGTTGACTATCGCGACCTGTCGAATGACGAAAACGATGAAAGCGTCAGAGTGTTTGCTGCTCTGACGGTTTTTGCCGTACAGGTATGCTTGGCATGCACAGATGAGCCGCTTTACAGGACAATGGCTTTAGACTTAGCCAGTCAATTGGCTGCTGATGGTGGATTGTCGCAAAAGATGGAGGCAGCAGTAGCAAATAGTATTGCACGTATTGGAACGGAAAGGTTCAAGATAGCCATTCAAGCCTATATGGAGAGTGACGATGAGTGGGTTTCGGAGGAAATAGAAGAGGTGCTTGAAAACACACCAAACATGTCACTCGGTTTGCCTGAAGCTAAAGAAGAAAATACTGCAAAAGCGCCCCAACTGACAAACCGTCAACTCATGATTCTCTTCGATCTCTTCCTTAATAAAGGATTCTCAACCGATTACTGTAACCAAAAAGCCTTGGCCACATTACTTTCTCGCGTATCGGGACGTTCGGAAGGTAGTATCAGACAAAAGATTAGGGATGGCGTGGATTATGAAGTTGAGGACGTTCATAATGACGTAAATTTGTTAGCTCAGCTTTTGGAGCCAATCGACGCTTCTTTGGCACAAAAAATGAAAAATCTTATAGAATAATGCACTTTGTAGTACCCGTGTAGTACTACATACCCACTACAGTGCCATTACCTTTGCCCACGGATTTCAAAATGAAGTCTGTGGGCTTTCTTCGTATTGCCTGCTTGCAAAAATTTATACATACATACAAAATGGAAACAAAAATCTTAAAGGTAGTACGCCAGGGCGAGGCCTTCAGCGTACAGAGTTCAAAACAGGAGTCGGGACAGATCAAGAAGTGCACGATAGTGCTTCGCGAGCTGGGCGGCTCGAAGTTTGAGAACGAGTTTGTGTGCACCATGCTGGGCAACCTGGCAGGGTGCAGGTTCTACGAGGGCGACTTGGTCATTGCCACGCTCCGTTTCTCTACGCACGAGTATCAGGGACAGACCTTTCAGGAAATCCTGGCAACTGATATTGTAAAAATGAACAGATAATTATTAATCTTGAGTTGAAGTGAGGAAGTTTTTACGCGTAAAGATGGCCATCGGAACTGCCGAAACTTCTTCTCGCTAAAATTTCAACTCAAAATATGGAAGCAACAATTATTTCTTTACAGACAAAACATGTCGGAAACGACAACCAACACATGACGTCACTCGAGATTGCCGAGGTGACAGGTAAACAACATAAAGACGTACTGAAAGCTATCCGAAACATGGAGCCAGCTTGGGTTCAGGTAGCCGGGCGCAAATTTGCGCTCGGGTCTTACAAAGATGCTAACGGACAGCTTCGTCCTTGCTACTCGCTGACCAAAACCGAGTGCCTCTACATCGCCACGAAGTTCAACGACGAGGCTCGCGCCAAGCTGGTGCTGCGATGGGAAGAGCTGGAAAGTGCACAAAGGGGTCGGTTCCGCTGTGCACTTTCGGAGCCGAAGGAGATTCTGCGGCTGGCGGACGAGATTATCGGTGAGGGACTGCGCATGCTGAACGAGGAGGCGGAGGACACGCTGACGGCGACGCAGGTGGCCAAGACGTTCAACATGACAGTGTGGGACTTCAACCAGGTGGTGCGCGACATGGGCATCCAGTACCGCCGCCACGGACGCTGGAACATCTCCGACGACCTGAAGGACCGCGACCTGGTGCGCCTGCGCACGCACGTCTCCTATTCTCTGAAGGGTGAGAAGAAAATCCGCACGTACATGACGTGGACTCTCAACGGTCTGCGTTTTCTGAACTCAAAACTTGGTTATCCGAACTTCTAATTAATAATTAATATGGAGTTAAGGGGAGTTAGGGGGAGTTAAGAGGAGTTAGGGGGACAATACTCCTGCTGACCCTAAGAACAATGACAGCAAAACATTTGTCCTTTAACTCCCCGAACGAAGCAAAGCGGAGTGATAACTCCCCTTAACTCCTCCTAACTTCTCCAAAAAATTAAACTATGAGCGTACACATGATTTATTACAAGGATGGGGCGAAGATGATGCGTCCCGTCCTGACGAGAGAGGACTATTTGGCGCTGCGTGGCAGTCAGGAGCAGCAACGGACGCTGCAGGCTGTCAGGCAGGGCGATGTGAAGCAGAAATCACGACTGCTGCAGATGAACTACTCGTGTCTGCCCAATGAGGACGGCACGCTGAAGGGCTCGAAGAGGATGAGCACCTCGGTGGGCATGGATATCGACCATATCAAGGCCGAGGAGATGCAGCCCCTGAAGGAGCGCATCCTCGAGAAGAAGGACGAGCTTGGCTTGCAGATGCTGGAGACGAGTGCCCGCAAGGCTGGTTATCATCTAGTGTTCAAGCGTCGCCCAGAACTGAGTCAGGAGGATAATCTGAAATGGGCAAGTGAACTTTTGAAGGTGGAATATGATGCTGGGGCCAAGGACATCACAAGGGTGTTTTTCACGACATCGGATAGCGAAGAGGATTTGATTTACCTCGACGATGAAATCTTCGAGATAGAAAGTGTAGAGTGTAAAGTTCTTTCTGAGGAAAGCGTCCCGTTGGGCCGAGCGGAGAGTGTAGAGTCAGTTGAAAAAGAGGATAGTTTAAAAAGTTCAGCAGACGACTCTAAACTTACCACTGACTCTAAACTTTCAACTATCAACTCTCAACTCGAGTATAATGGCATTCCCTATAATGACATTATACGAAAGTGGTGGGAACTCTACAACGAGGGTAAGGAGCCTATCAAGACGAACCGCGACGTGCTGACCTTCGAGCTGGCCGTGAACCTGCGCCACATCTGCGGCTTCGACCGCGAACTGATGGATGCCATCATTCCCTGTTACGACGGCTTTTCCCATGCGCAGAAGATGAAGTGCATCGACTCGGCCCTGTCGGAGAAGCGCACGCAGATGCCCAAGCGGTTGAAGGATGTGCTCTTCGAGGTGCGCCGCGACCGCATGAACGAGGGTATCGACACCGCTAACAGCGAGGTTTTGGACGACGTCATGCAGGAGGATGAGCGCTTCTATTACAATCGTCTGCCACGGATGCCGCAAGGGGTGCGCGAATCGATTGAGGCCGTCGGTCCTGCGTTGTCGATGCCGGTGGTGACGGCCATCTGTCCGGCCATCGGTATGCTGGCAACGGGAGTCACGCTCGACGTACATGGGCAGAAGAAGGGACTCAACCTGATTGCCTACATCGCCGGTGACTTTGCCTCGGGCAAGGGTCAGATTGACCCCGTGATTGATGCCTGGCTGGGTGAGGTAAGGGCGCTGGACATGATGTATCTGCAGCAGGAGGAGGACTGGCGCCGCAAGAAACGTGCCGCTAAGAACAAGAAGGAGCAACCCGAGGAGCCGAAGCTGCCCGTGCGCTTTCTGCCGCTGAACAACACGGTGGCCAACCTGGCAGAGCGACTAGCCAACACCGAGGGCAAGCATGCCTTCTCGTTCACCCCCGAGGCCGACACGGTGGCGCAGAAGTGGAAGTCGGCCATGAGCGACTTTTCGGTGATGCTGCGTCAGAGCTACGACGGTTCAAAGTACGACCGTGAAGCTCGTTCGGCCGAAGCCGTGAACGTGCATATCGAGCACTTGCTGTGGAACGTCTGCATGTGCGGCACGCCCGATGCCCTCTATCGCGTGGTGTCAAATTACACCGACGGTTTTCAGAGCCGTATCGCCGTGGCCCGTACACCCGACAACACTTTTTCTCCCTTGGAAGACAAGCCCTACGTGCTGACCGACCGCCAGCGGGAGCGCATCCAGCAGATTGCCCACCTGCTGCCCTTGATGCAGGGTATGGTGGTACTGCCGAAGCTGGAGGCCAAGGGTCGTGAGTGGGTGGAGCGTGAACGCCTGGAGACGATGAAGAACGACGATAAGGTTCGCGCCCGTCAGCGCTTCCGCATCTGCGTGACGGCACAGCGCATGACCTGCTGCCTGATGCTCTGCAAGGTGTGCGAACAGCTCATTCAGAAGCACGGCGTGAGTGGTGCCGAGAAGCTGTTGAAGCAGAAGCCCGACCTGTGGCAGACGATGCTGCAGAAAGCTCAAACTGCACAGCTGCTGGAGGCTTACGACGTGGTGGCCGACTACCTGATGGAGACGGCGCTATACTTCTTCCGCGACCGCATAGAGGCGGCGTTCCAGAGCCGTGACTACAGCGGAAGCAACGACCGCCGGCGCATGGGCAGGAACGACTCTATCTTTGAGCGCCTGGACGTGGAGTTCGGCTTCGAGGGAGCCTTCCAGCACAGCGTCAGCGTGAAGGGTGCCAACGTATCGCGTAACACCGTCCGCCAGATGCTGAAGAACTGGAAGAAACAGGGTCTCATCGTGCAGACGGAGGCAGGACGTTACAGAAAAGTGTGTCATTAAGGTCATGTGTCATGAGTGTCATTAAGAATAATCAAGAATGCTTTGTGCAGCTCTGGCAGAAGCTGGAGCGCACGAGGCGCCTCCTCGAAGGTCAATGTAAGCGCTTCTGCGTCAGGAACGTGCTGAAGTCGTGGTTCGGACTGGAGGCCACCGACGACCTGATCTGGGAGGTGTGCCGGCTGGCTACGCTCTCGCTCGACGAGGACAATCCCATCTGCGGATGGGACGAGCTGCCGCCACCTTCGCTCTATCCACGCAAGCACCGCGAACTCCTGCGGGCTCTCGTATCTGTAAAACTGGGCATCGGCATGCGCAAGGTGAGCCTCAAGGCTCTCGACAGCGCCTACAGCGTAGCGTTTCCGAAGAGTACACCGATAAATGTTAATAAGAAGATTAAACATTAAAGATTAAACATTAAAAATTAAACATTATGAGTTTAGCAAGAGGAATTAGAAATCACAATCCGCTGAATATCCGTCGCACATCGAAGGACCAGTGGAAGGGCTTATCAAAGGCGCAGACAGACCGCGCGTTTGTACAGTTTGAAACTTTGGAATGGGGATGGCGAGCAGCATTCCACTTGCTCACCCGCACGTACTACCACAAGTACCGCCTATACACCATCCGCCAGATCATCTCTCGCTGGGCACCGCCCAACGAGAATCACACGAAGGCGTACATCGACAACGTCAGCCGATTGACGGGCATCGACCCCGATGAGAACATCGGCATCCCATCGATGCAGCCTGCCCGCTGGCTCATGCTGGGCGCTGCTATGGCGATACAGGAAAACGGCACGGAAAGTCTCGATTACTTCGCCATGCTACGTGGATGGACGTTAGCGAGGGAAGAGGGATGATGGAATATGTAAGAAGGAAGATGTAAGATGAGCTGCCGATGCTTTGCTGATGCAGGGTGTCGGCAGTTTTTTTGTAAAAAATAAAGAATAGATATTGATGGTTCGTATTTTTTTACTATCTTTGTGCCAGAACTATAGAATTACGCGTATGAAAACAATTGTTTTATTGACAAGACTGAATAATTGATAATGATCTTACTACTCATAGCCCTATTGATTTGCCACTACTTGGCGGACTTCTGCCTGACGTGGCCGGCGCTGATTCGTTCGAAGGCTGACGGACGGAACGTGTGGCCGATATTGCTGCATGCAGCAGTTCATGCGGTGCTGATGGGAGTATGCTTGCTGGTGTTTGGAGTCACTACGGAACAGCTCTTTTTGTTGATGTCGTTGGAACTGGTGACTCACTTTATTATCGATGTCGGCAAGGCTGCCCTCTCCGTGAAGATTCCCTTGCTTGCAGACATCAAGCGGAAACCCTACTGGGTGCTTTTTGGCTTAGATCAGCTCTTGCATCAATTGGTTGTGGCCGTAATATGGTATGCAGTAAGTATAGTAGTAGAATAAAGTAGTAAATAGAACGTTTGAAAATATATGGAACCGCAAATAACACTTCAACTTGGAACGGAGTTGCGTAATGGCTCATACCGTGTGGAAAGAATACTTGGGTCGGGTGGTTTTGGCAATACCTATGTGATAACCAATCTGAACCTTGACGTGGTATGTGCCATGAAGGAGTTTTTTATGCGTGGCATCAACCTGCGTGAGGGTAATACTGTGACTGTCAGTGTGCCAGAAAATCGTCCGTCGTTCGATGCTCAGCGTGAGAAATTTAAGAAAGAGGCACAGCGTCTTTGGAAACTGAAGAATGACCATATCGTCAAGGTACATGACTTGTTCGAAGAGAATGGTACCGTGTATTACGTCATGGACTTCATTGACGGCGAGTCGCTGAGCGAACGTCTGAAGCGTCTGGGTCGTCCATTCACCGATGCCGAAGTGGAACCCCTGTTGCGTCAGGCTCTCGATGCACTGGAGTCGGTACACCGCCAGAAGATTTGGCACCTCGACATCAAGCCTGCTAACATGATGGTTGACAAGCAAGGGCACTTGTACCTCATTGATTTTGGCGCTTCCAAGCAGTTACGTAACAACGAAGGTGTTACAGTGCCTACATCAACGGCCTTGGCATATACACCTGGCTATGCACCCTTTGAGCAAATAGATCAGGATATGCGTTCTTTTGGTCCTTGGACAGACCTCTATGCCTTGGGTGCTACGCTCTATAAACTGCTGACTGACGACACACCGCCCTCGTCCAGTAATATATTGGCAATGGGAGGTAATCTCCAGTTTCCACCGCAGGTCAGCTACCGCATGCAGAAGCTTATTGCATGGATGATGAATCCTGCCTACACGCAGCGTCCGCAGTCGGCAGCTGATGTTCGCAAGTTCCTTGACGAGTCAGTCGTGACGGAAGAAGAGACGATTATTGACGAGCCAGTCTTCGTTCCTAGCGAGGAAACAGAGCGACTGGCCAACCCAAAAGATTACCAATCTGAGCCGGATACTGTCGAGCCTAAGCCTTATAGAGCCCCCTCTTCAGGTGACGGTGTGACCATTTATCCTGATACAGAGATGATAGAATTCCAATACACGGGTGCAAGTATTCCACCGCCTTATCATCGTAGTTACGAGGTATCCGTCACACGACAGTTGCTTCGGCTAAGAATATATTGCTATGATGATTTGCTGTATGAAGGTAATTTACCGTTTGACAGCGCTAGATTCAATATGCTTATAGACACAATTTCTTCTCTGAATATTCATATTACACCACTTCAGAAAAGCTATGCTACAGGAGGGGAGACATTGTCGTTGAATCTCCACCGCAAAGGTGATACTTATCTGTCTGTCTATTCTTACGGAAATGAATACAGCTATTTTGAGGGTACAACCGATGCAAACCTATATTTGTTGAAACAGGATATTGAGAAATGTATTCCAGGCTTCTCTTCTTTGATTGCGCAAGAGAGTGGAACTTCTAGAGAAGAGAACAGTTCCGATGAAGTTGCCGATACCTCAGGGAGTGGTTTAAAGGTTGAGTGGTGGTTGAGTATGCTTCTCATCGCAGCACTTCTCTTGTTGGGTTATTTTGGTATAGAGATATTTAAATAATGATTAACTATGTATTGATAACTAACAACTGAAATGATGAAAAAAATAATGCTTTTGGTAGTAATGGGTCTTTACTGTGTATGCGGACAGGCTCAGTTTTCCCACCTCTCATTTATGGGGTTCCCAATGAACGAGCGTCTTGAAACCTTCATGGAGAAACTGCGAAGCGTGGGATTTGTTGGCGAATATAAGGATGACCCAGACTGTGGTGCCGCACTCATAGAAATGAAAGGCTCATACAGAGGCAAGTATGTAACATTGCACTTCAACATGACACGTAAGAGCAAGTTGGTATATAGTGTAAACATGGCACTCGACAAACCTAACGCTACAGAAGCAGAGGCCCGTGAGACATTCAATCTGTGGAAGACATTTCTTATGCCCAACCCAGGACCCTTAATGATACTTGATGAGAGACGCTCCCGCAACAGCTACTCTGAATGGTTGATGGCGGGCATCAATTCAGATGTGGGTACCATAAGCCTCTATTTCGGATATACACAGAAAGGCAGTGTAAAAAAAGATTTCTATGTAAATATAGAGTTCACCGACACACAGAACTTTAATCTGGAAGTGTCAGAAGGCGTGGTGGAGATATATGACGGAGAACCTGCCGCGACAACACCCGAGACAGGCGACGGGAATCCGACAGAAATAGCAGCTACAATAGACGAACCCCAGGACAAACCTAATGAAAACGAGCAACTGACGGGGAACGGACAACCCAACTGGAACTTCATCTTGTATGTAGCACCCCCAGCAGGTCATATTACCAGAGAAGAAGCGGGTGGTCGCTCCCCCTACATAGAAGAGCCTATGCCGAAAAAGAAAGGGAAAAGAACTGACGAACCCCACCAAATCATCCAATGGCCCATAGGCCCCAGTTCTGGTAATGTCTATCTTGGAAATGAAGAAGAGCAACCTGACAGTTTAAATGAACAATACTGTGGAGTCAATGCCATAGAATTTGTCTTTGCCCTGTTTCTCAGGGACGATTTCAGTTATGCACATGACTTTGTCCTAGAGAGCGATGAGCTGTGTTTCAACACCTCAAACGACAAGAAAACCTATTTCTCTGCAAACCGAACCATCGGCGACAAGGAAAATGTATGGATAGAGAGGACGGACAAAAAAAGCAATTCCATCAGCAAGGCTCAAATTACCGTTCATAAGTGGGAGGATGACGAAATCATAGGTTTTATTAAGAATCTGGGATTTGAACAGACAAACCTAAAAGATGATACAAATGATATTGTTCCATCTATAACTCGAACATATACGAGTGAAAAGTATCCGTTTACTATTAATTTTGTCACATTCTATAGCTCTAACGGAACACTAAAAACTGTTGAGTTCAAGCGATAGAGAGCACAGTATTTACCAATTAAAACTAATTTGTATAGAGAGTTGCTTTTATCGCTTCAGCAGGTTCAGTCTGACCTGAGGCTTCAATACGTTGTTGACCTTGGTCTGCTGGGCTTTCACCTTGGCGGTAAGGGTGGCGCGGATGTCCTGTGAGGAGGCACGTGCAGGGGGCATCCGTATATTCCTAATTGTATAGTTATTTCTTATATCCGTTCTCGCGCTGGCGCTTCAGCTCCTCGGCCTGCTTCTGCATGGCTTCAAGACGCGCTGCCAGACCACTGGTCTTCTTGGGGTTGTTTTTGTTCTCCTGATAGCGGGCCTCAAGGATGGCAAGCAACTTGGCATCGTTGGTGGTTTTGCGTAGCGTCCACATGATGGCTGCCGAGAAGAAGAGTGAGATGAAGTAATAGAAGTTCAGACCAGCGGAGTAGTCGTTGAACATGAAGAAGAACATGAGCGGCATGAGGTACATCATCCACTGCATCATCTTCATCTGCTCAGCCTGCTGGCCTACCATCTGGTCGCGCTGCTGGCGCATGGTCATGAACGAATAGAGAAGGTTGGCTACGCAGAACAGGATACATGTCAGCGACAGGTGGTCGCCGATGCCCCAGATGTGGTTGTTCCACTCAATGACGGGGTCGTAGGTGGAGAGGTCGTCAATCCAGAGGAACGACTGTCCGCGCAATTGGATGGCGTTCGGCACGAAGTTGAACATGGCAATCCAGATGGGCATCTGTATCAGCATGGGCAGACAGCCGGAGAGCGGCGACACGCCGTACTTGGAGTAGAGCGACATCATCTCCTGCTGTTTCTTCATGGCATCCTCGGGCTTGTCGTACTGCTTGGTCAGCGCATCGAGTTTCGGCTTCAGCACGCGCATCTTGGCGGATGACATGTAGCTCTTCTTCACCAGCGGATAGGTGATGGCCTTGAGCAACAGGGTAATGAGGATAAGCACTACACCCATAGGCAGACCCCAGCGTGTGAGCCAGTCGAAGACATAGATAGTGAAGAAGCGGTTGATGTAACGGAACAGTGGCCATCCCAGATAGACGAGCTGCTGCAGGTCGAGGTCTTTGCCGAACTTGCTCTTGTCTTCAATGTCCTGAAGCAGGCGGTAGTTGTTGGGACCTATGAACATCTCAAACTCCGATGCCGTCTTTCCCGTAGGGTCGAAGGCGGTCTTCAGTTTGGCTTTGTAATTCTTCAGGTAACCGGTTTCCTTCTCCTGCGGAATGCTGGTGAGCAGGGCACCACCATCGAAGTTGTCCTTCGCGATGAGCACTGCTGAGAAGAACTGGTTTTTGAAAGCCACCCAGTCGAGTGTCTCTTCTATCTTCTCGTCCTCCTTGGCTGATGTCTCGCTCAGGTAGTCGGTGCCACCCTTTGTCTCCTTGTAGGTCAGTGTGGCGTAGCGGTTCTCAAACGTAAAACCTTTCTCCTGCTGACGGGCGCGGCTGTCCCATTCCATATCCATCTTGGTGTAGTTGGGCGCAAAGAAACCGCTCATTCCCTCGGCACGTACCGACATGGAAAGCAGGTAGTCCTCGTTCAGATGGTAGTCGATGATAAGTGCTCCGCCATTGGCAGCTTGCAGGGTCATGGTGACGGTGGTGTCGCTGATGTTGGACGGAGTGAAGAACAGATCCTTGGTTACGATGTTGTCCGTCTTTCCGGCCAGTAGGAGGTTCAGACACTGGTCCTTGCTCTCGAACAGTGTCAGGTCTTTCGTGTCGAGCTTCTCGTCGTACTTGCCGTCTTCGCCCTTGTGGTGGCCCGTAAAGTCCTTGATGACAGCCTTGCTGATGGTACCTCCCTTGGTGGAGAGCGTCAACTCCAGCTTGGAGTTCTTGAGCACGATGTCTTGGTTCTCACCGTTCAGCGCAGCGTGGAACACGTTGGTGGTGTCACCCTTGGCAGCAGCCTCGGCTTCAGCCTTGCGTGTCTGTTCTGCAATTTTCTTGTCTTGTTCGGCTTTCAGGCGCTGTACGTTCTCTATGGAGTCCTGTTTTCTCTGGGCTTCCACCTGTTCTGCCGAAGGCTGGTTGAACCAGCTGAAGGCAATGAGTACAACAGCAATGAGCGTAAAACCGATAACGTTGTTTTTGTTCATATCTTTAATGATGTTGATTGCTTATTTATTATAACAAGGTGCAAAGGTACAAAAAAGTTTAGAGTTTAGAGTTTAGAGTTTAGAGTTTTTTTTGTCGAGCGTGAAATTTTTATCGAAAATCCTATTTTTGCTTCTTCAGTACAAGCCGGTGAGTGATGCATGGAGGAAGCTCTTCCTCGTAGTGTGTCACCATGATGAGGGTCTTGTCGGGACGCTGACAAAAGGTTTCAATGACGTTTCTCACCAGTTGACGGTTCTCGTCATCCAGGCCGTGCAGCGGTTCGTCGAGAATGAGCAACTCAGGGTTTTTGACGAAAGCTCTTGCCAGCAGGACCAGTCGTTGCTCACCACTGGAAATCTGGAGAAAGGAACGATCGGCCAGATGCTCGACGCCGAAGACGCGCATCCATTGGCGGCACTGCTCCTTTTCTTCCTCGTTGGCGCGTACGTAGAGCCCAACGGTATCTTTCAGTCCGCTGGCTACGACACGTAGAGCAGGGATGTCACGATGATAGGAGCGTGCCAGCTCAGGTGACACGTAGCCGATACGTCGTTTGATGTCCCAGATGCTCACTCCGCTCTCTCCACGATGATACCCGAAGAGGGTGATGTCGCAGGCATAGGCCTGTGGATTGTCGGCACAGATGAGTGACAGCAGCGTTGACTTGCCGGAGCCGTTCTGACCGGTGAGTGCCCAGCGTTCTCCGCTATGTACAGTCCAGTTGAGGTCTTTTAGGATGGTACGCTCGCCATAACGAATGGTGACGTTGCGCATCTGGATAACTTCGTCGGAGGAGATTAGAGAAGTCGGAGAGGTCTGAATATTCAGAGTACTCTGAGTATTCGGAGTACTCTGAGGAAACTCTATTGTCTTCTCCACATAGTCTGGCATGTCGTCAGTCTTTGCTAACACCAAGTAGAGGTCGATATGTTGCTCGTCGGCAATGAGCTTCAGCAGGTCTCGTAGTTGCTGACGCGTCTCAGCGTCGAGGCCTATGAAAGGGTTGTCGAGGATGAGAATCTGGGGTTTGCTCATGAGTGCTTTGACAAGCTGGAACTTTCGCAGCTCACCGCTGGACAGTGTGATGATGTACTTGTCGAGTGAGTCTTCCAGATGGAAGAGCCGGAGCAGTTCATGGTCGGACTCACTCAGGGAACCGAGTTTCTCCCTGACGGTGGGTGTCTCTGCATCGATGTCGTGTTGGTTCCAACGCAACTGCAGGTAGTAGGCACTATCGACTGATGGTCCGTAGGAGTCGCGGAAAGCGATGTAGCGCAGCTTGTCGCTGGCTGTCTGTCGGCGGAACTGCTCCACCCATTGTGTCTTGCCGCTGGCATTGCGGCCTACGATGGCTGTTATCATGTTGTTATCCTTTTACCTTATCCTTATTCTTGTTCACAAAATCCTTCCAACTACGGTAGTGGGCAGGTGACTCCGGACGGTTCATCTGCATATAGTGGCAATAGGCGGCTCCCAAAGCATCGGTGGCGTCCATAAAGGTATCGACATCCTCCTTCGTGAGTTTCAGCAGACGCTGCAGCATGCCAGCCACCTGTTCCTTCGAGGCATTACCATTACCCGTAATGGCCATCTTAATCTTCATAGGTGCATACTCATGGATGGGTACACCGTGATGGATGGCAGCGGCAATAGCAGTGCCTTGGGCACGTCCGAGCTTGAGCATTGACTGTACGTTCTTTCCGAAGAAGGGCGCTTCGATGGCCATCTCGTCGGGCAGGTAGCTGTCGATGATACCCGTCACGCGTTCAAAGATATGACCGAGCTTGAGGTAGCCGTCGGCAAACTTCCGCAGGTCGATGACGCCCATTGTTATCATCTGGGCTTTGCCGTCGATAACCTTGATAAGTCCGTAGCCCATGATGTTGGTGCCAGGGTCAATGCCTAATATGATTTTTTCTGCCTTGTTCATCAAAGTTGGGTGCAATAGGTGAATGTATCAGAAAATAGTGGAGCCAGTTCTACGGGTTGGCGGAACAGACCGAATAACGAGCTGCCGGAACCGCTCATCGCAGCATAGACAGCCCCCAGGTCATAGAGCTGTTGCTTGACACGTCCAAGCTCAGGGTGCAACCTGAAGATGCCCTCCTCGAAGTCGTTGACCAGCAGGTTACGCCATTCCTCAACAGGAAGATCTATGATGTCACGGCAATTACGGGCAGGGCGTTGGGGCGTGATGAGTGAATAGGCCTCTTTCGTGGAAACAGGAATGGCAGGTCGCACAATGCCAATGTACCAGCCCTCAAGACTTAATGCTACGGGCGACAGTTGTTCACCAATACCCTCGGCATACTGGGGTTGCGGGTCGATGAAGAAGGCACAGTCAGCTCCCAGACGGGCTGCGTAACCGCAAAGCTGTTCTTTCGTCAGTCCCAGCTGGAACAGTTCCTGAAGCATGACAAGCATATAGGCACCATCGCTGGAACCGCCACCCATGCCTGCTTGTGTGGGAATACCTTTTTTTAGGCGTGCACACACACGGGGCATCTGAGGGAAGTCCTGCTTCAGCAGCTGGTAGGCTTTGACAATGAGGTTCTTCTGCACGTCACCCTCGACGGCTATGCCTTCGAGCGTCAGTTCGCAGTCATACTCGGAAGACCCTTCGTTTGGGTTGACTTCCAGTTCGTCATTGATAGGGACCGGATAAAATACCGTCTCCAGGTTATGATAGCCGTCAGGACGCCGTTCGACAACGTTCAGTCCGAGGTTTATTTTTGCAATAGGATGTGTAATCATGTTGCAAAGTTATAAAATAATTATGAGTTATGAGTTATGAATTAAGTTTTATTTTGTATCTTTGCAGTCCAAAACCTAAAGAAGATTATGGCAGAACAGAATAATGACAAGCGAAGGGCGCGAAAACCTGCACCCGTTGACAATACGCTCGGAAGGCTGCAACCGCAGGCTCCCGAAGTGGAAAAAGCGGTGTTGGGAGCATTGATGATTGACAAGGACGCCTATGCAGTGGTGTGTGAGACGTTACGACCTGAGAGTTTTTACGAACCCCGTAACCAGATGATCTATGAGGCCATCCGTGACCTGAGCATGGATGAAAAGCCCGTCGATGTGCTGACAGTGACAGAGCAACTGGCCAAGAATGGTACGCTGGAACAGATTGGTGGACCAGTGTATATCTCGGAACTGAGCTCCCGTGTGGCATCGTCGGCAAACATTGAGTATCATGCCCACATTATCGCACAGAAATCGCTGGCACGTCAGCTTATCTCGTTTGCCGGCGATATTGAGACGTATGCCTTCGACGAGACAAGTGACATCGACGAGCTGATGCAGCACGCTGAGGGTAGTCTCTTTGAGCTGTCGCAGCGTAACATGAAAAAGGACTATACGCAGATTGACCCTGTCATCAAGCAGGCACAGGAGGTTATACAAAAAGCCGCTGCAAACAAGGGTGGTTTGACGGGCATCTCGTCGGGCTATTATAAGCTGGACGATATCACGAGTGGCTGGCAGAATTCCGATCTGGTCATCATTGCCGGTCGTCCTGCAATGGGTAAGACAGCTTTCGCGCTGTCGATGGCCAAGAACATTGCGGCAGACCTACAGGCACCGATGGCATTCTTCTCGTTGGAAATGAGTAACGTGCAGCTGGTGAACCGTCTGATAGCGAATTGCTGTGAAATATCGGGCTCGAAGATTCTGAATGGACAGTTGGACCCTGACGAATGGGAACGACTGGACAAACGACTGCCCGGACTTCTGGGTGCTCCGCTGTATGTGGACGATACTCCTGGACTGTCAGTCTTTGAGTTACGTACCAAAGCCCGCCGACTGGTACGTGAGCACGGTGTGAAACTCATCATGATTGACTACTTGCAGCTGATGAATGCCAACGGTATGCGCTTCTCCTCACGACAGGAGGAAGTGAGTACTATCTCGCGTTCGCTGAAGGGACTGGCGAAGGAGTTGGACATTCCCATATTGGCTCTCTCGCAGTTGAATCGTGGTGTAGAAAACCGTGAAGGAAATGAGGGTAAGCGTCCTCAGTTAAGTGACTTACGAGAGTCCGGTGCTATTGAGCAGGATGCCGATATGGTGCTCTTTGTGCATCGTCCAGAATATTACGGTTTTAAGGAAGACGACCATGGAAACGACCTGCGTGGTAAGGCCGAGATTATCATTGCCAAGCACCGTAAGGGTGCTACAGGTACTGTGGTGCTGACCTTCCGAGGCGAATATACACGTTTCGAGAATCCAGAGACAGGCCGTCTGCGTAGAAGTCATACTGACGATGGCGGAGGTATGATTCTTGGCAGCAAAATGAATGGCACATCGGAGGACGACTTGTCACGCGATATGCCATTCGATTACCCAGCGGGTGATGCTGACTTTTAACTTATTTGCTGTATTTAGCAATCAGTGCATCAGCCTGTTCGTTACCCAACTCTTTGGCCTTCTGCAACTGCGGGAGGCCATCTTTTTTATTGCCTTTCTGACAGAGTGCGACACCCAATAGCAGATAACCCTCGCTGTCATTGGGGGCGAGGCGTATGCATTCGCGGGCAGAGATGATGGCTTCGTCGTACATGCCGACACGTGTCTCGAGGGATGACTTCTCGGCATAATAGACAGGATCCTCAGGTGCCAGCTGGGTGGCTTTGGTAATGTCGTTGAGAGCTTGCTGATACTGTCGGCATGACACTTCTGACTGTTCGCGGATGTAATAGAAGTTGGCGTTCAGACCTGTAGCAATGAGTTTCTCGTATTCATTCATGTCCTGTACAGCCAAACGGTGCTTGCCTGTATTCATACGTGCCATAGCACGAGCCCAGATGAAAGGTGCTGCCTCTTTGAGGTAAGGTTTGGAGAAGGTGTTGACAGCACTGTCGAGTTGGGCAAGCATAGCGGCGGTATCGCCCTTCATCTCATAGCAGCGAGCCAGTTCATAATAGATTTCCGCTCCCTTCATTTCTGTGTTTTGCAGCTCTTGATAGATGCTCAGTGCCTCGTCGTACTTCTTCTGTGTGAAGTATATCTGTCCCAGCAAATGACGATAAGCAGGCATGGGGTTAGCGTCGTAAGCGGCTATGGCCTCTTCTGCAGCTTTGTCAAGACTCCAGGCGCTGAAGGGGATATTGTTCTTGTAAAGCTCTTTCTGATAGATCATGCGACTATAGGAATAGTGTGCATTGTCCTTGGGGTCGCTCATCTTGATGGCCTGTTCCATATCACGTGCTGCTGCCTCAAAGTTGTTGCCGTTGAAGGCCAGTTGTGCACGGTTGATGTAGCCGTCCTCGGCGTTGGGGAACTTGGCGATGAAATCGTTGATGATGGCAAGATAGCTGATGGAGTCCATCGTGGAGCCTGCCACGAACATCATCAGAGCTGCCTCGTCCTGCTTGTCTGGCAGTCCGAGTTTTATCTTGGTCTTCCTCAGGGCAGCGTCATTCAGGCTCAGACCGCCGATCTTCATCTCAGACGCGAAGCGGGCACTGATGGCATAGCTCAGCGCGTCTCCTTGGCGAGCTGGCTGTTGCATGAGACCGATAACCTCACCGTTGGCATTGAACAGCGGACAGCCTACCGTGTTCTCTGGCATCTGCATCTTCACCGTGTAATAGGCATAGGACTCTTGGAATGTCTCGGCCTTGTCAAGCTGACCACTCAGGGGCTCCGGCTTCTTGACGGAATAGGGCAGCATCCATACCTCCTGACCTGTTGTGGCATTAGCGGAGGCAATAGTCAGGGGCTGAATCTTCTTGCCTGACACACGGAACTTGGCCACGTCGTACATCTCGTTGGCTCCCAACATATAGTCAACAGGCATCTCTTTGCCTGAGGCATCGATGACAACGGCACGAACAGCACCTGTAAACGGTGTGAAACTGCTGACAGCATCACCCTGTTCACTGACGAAGAAACCATTGGTGCTGCCCAACAGAGAGCCGTCAGCGCCAAAGGTCTTCAGCGTAAATACCGACTTGGAAGCCTTTGAAACCCAACCAGGCTGTGCCGATAATGTGCATACCAGCATCAGGACGCTGGCTAACATGAATATTCTCTTCATAGCTTTAATAGTTCTTTTGCATTATTGATGGCGGCTTCAGTCACATCGCTGCCGCTAAGCATCTGTGCGATTTCGCGGATGCGCTCCTCTGCATCGAGGTGCTGCATGCGGCTGGCTGTTCCTTGTGCCGTTTCCTCTTTATATACTTTATAATGATTGGAGCCGAGGGCTGCAATCTGTGGCAGGTGGGTGATACTGATAACCTGACGGCCCCCAGCACCCATCTCCTGCATCATTTGTGCCATCTTCTCGGCAATCTTGCCGCTTACACCCGTATCTATCTCGTCAAAGATAATCGTCGGCAACTTGACAGCACCGCTAATCATCACCTTCAAGGCCAGCATGACACGGGCAATCTCACCACCCGAAGCAACCTGTGAGACAGGCTGGAGTGGGGTGGAGGTGTTGGCGCTGAACAGGAACAACACCTTGTCCTGACCGTTGCGCGAGAGCTCCGTCTGTTCAATGTGTACCTCGAAACGCACATTAGGCATACCTAACGGTACCAGACGGCTGAGCATCTGCTGTTCAATCTGCTTGGCAGCTTTCACGCGTTGCTTGGTAAGGCTGTCGGCCAACTTCTGACATTGCTGTTCCTGCTGTTGTACCTTAGCCTGCAAGTCGGCCAGCGCCTCGTCGCTGTTCTCAATATCAGACAGTTGCTGCTTCAGCTGTTCCAGCTGTTGCAACAGCTCTTCAACCGTCTCACAGTGGTATTTCTTCTGCAAGTCGTAGAGGCGATCGAGTCGGTTGTTGATGCTGTCCAGTTCCGCAGGGTCGAAGTCGATGTCCTCCAGTAGTGAGCTGATGTCCTGTGAGATGTCCTTCAGTTCGATGTAGCAGCTGTCCATACGCTGTGTCAGGTCGTCAGCAGCAGGCAGCACCTTCTTGATAGAACGCAGCGCATTAACTGCTGTCTTCAGCTGTACCACGATGCCTGTGTCGTCGCCAGACAATGCGTTGTCGGTCTCGTAGAGCGCACCCTTGATGTCCTCCGCGTGTGACATGGTGTCCTGCTTCTGTTCCAGTTCCTCCTGTTCGCCTGCCACAAGATTTGCACTACATAGTTCGTTGTACTGGAACTGCAGGAAGTCCGTGTTGTCACGGTTACGCGCGATGTTCTCTTCCAACTCCTTCAGCTGTTGTTTCACGGACTGGTAAGTGGTGAAGGCCGCCTGATAGTCAGTCAACTCCTTGGGCTTGCCGGCAATGATATCGACAACGCTCAGCTGAAAATCTTGTTTGTTAAGCAGCAGGTTCTGGTGCTGAGAGTGCACATCGACGAGCTGCTCCCCTAGTTCCTTCAGCATGGCCAGCGATACAGGCGTATCGTTGATGAACGCACGGCTCTTGCCGGCTGCCGTCAGTTCTCGGCGGATGATGCAGTCCTGTGGGTCGTAGTCGATGTCGTTCTCCTGAAAGAACGGCTCCATCTCGTAGCGTGAAATGTCGAAATGTGCCTCAATCTGGCATTTGTCGCAGCCTGTCTTGAGGTCCTTGGAGTCGGCACGCTGTCCAAGTAGCAGACCAATGGCGCCGAGGATGATGCTCTTTCCTGCACCTGTCTCACCAGTGATGACAGAGAAGCCTGGAAAGAACTCCATGTCAAGCTCGTCAATGAGTGTATAGTTCTTGATGTATAATTGTTTCAGCATGTATTATTTCTTAATGTTTTCCCAGGCATTACTCTGCGCAGCATTGATGGCAAACAGCATCTCATAGACACTTTCCTTCTCCCTCTGCGTTCCTTTGCCTTTGTATATGTTTGCCAGCTCGTCGCGTTTGTAGTCTGTCCATATCTGTGGAAGCAGGCTCAACGGCTTGTTGTCGTGGGCTTTCTTCAGGTTATCGAGTGCTGCTGTGATGTTGGTTCGTCCGCGTTCTGCATTATTGGCCATCTCGTCAAGTCCGTTACGGTAGTAGTCGTACTGCAACTGACGGAAGGGTTTGAGCGACTCTTCCAGGTAGTCGTTGATGAAAGCAAAGCGGTTTCGGCTATCCTCAAAAGCTTTCCAGCCAGCGTATCCCAAGTCCTGTGCATTGTTCACGAGGTTCATGCATTGTTGCAGTATCTCCGTGCCACCCATGGGCGAGAAGCTGTCGAGGTCGAGTCCGATGATGAGGTAGGCGTAATAGGCGAACAGTGCCGTCAGCTGGTTGTCAATCGTCTCGTCATTAAAGTTCAGTTGGTCGAACTGTGCGAATTCGAAATCGAAGTTTTTGTCGCTGACATTGTATAAGGTTGTGGTGTAGGCCGAGTTATAGACAGGTCGGTTGGCCTGGATGAGTGCCGTGCAGGAGAAACGGTTGTTGTCACGGTCGTATTTGGTTACCGTGAGGTTGAAGCTGCAGTTGATACGTTCGTTCTTCTGGAACTGTAACGCTGTCCACTGCCGTTCGTTTACAAACTGTTCCAAGGTCTGCTGCAGGTTGTCGAAGATGCTGGCATCGGTACCCTGTATCTGACTATGGTTAATGTTGACCTTAGCCTGAAGCTCCTGAGCACTCAGACTGCCGGCCGTTAACAGCATACACCAGATGACAAGGACTCTCAATGCTTTCATAGAATAGTGCTTAGCTCGTCAATAATATCCTGAGCCACTTCGCTTTTCGGCTTTTTGCCAAACTGTTTCTTTCCTTCACGCGAAATGATGGTTACCTGATTCTCTTCTGTGCGGAAGCAGGTGCCTTCGTTCTGAAGAGAGTTCAGTACGATGAAGTCGAAGTTCTTGCGTTGCAACTTCCCTTCAGCGTTCACTTCCTCGTCGTTCGTCTCGAGGGCAAAGCCTACCAGCCGTTGTCTGTCAGTCTTCATCTGTCCGAGTTTGGCAGCAATGTCGTAGGTAGGTATCAGACGAAGCACCAGGTCGTCGCCCTCACGTTTGATTTTCTGGTCTGCAACATCTGCAGGGCGGAAGTCGGCAACAGCAGCACAGAGAATGGCAGCGTCGCACTGCGGATATTCGCTGACGGCAGCCTGATACATCTGCTCGCAGCTCTCCACGTCGATGCGTCGGATGTTCTTCTGTTGTGCTTGCAACGATACGGGGCCGGCAATGAGTGTTACGCTGGCACCTCGACGGGCACATTCTTCGGCAAGGGCAAAACCCATCTTGCCGCTACTGTAGTTACCGATGAAGCGCACAGGGTCTATCTTCTCATAGGTGGGACCTGCGGTAATCATGATTCGCTTGCCTTTGAGGTCGCCATCCTGCGAAAAGAAGGCGTCCAAGGTCTCGACAATCTGTTCCGGCTCTTCCATACGTCCCTTGCCTTCCAGTCCTGACGCCAGGAAACCGCTCTGTGGCTCAATGATGTGATTGTCAAACGAACGCAGGGTGTCCAGATTCTGCTGGGTCGTCGGGTGGGCATACATGTCAAGATCCATAGCGGGAGCAATGAAGACGGGAGCCTTCATCGACAGATAGGTCGTTATGAGCATGTTGTCTGCTACACCGTGAGCCATCTTGCCTAACGTAGAAGCGGTGCAGGGAGCAACGAGCATGGCGTCAGCCCACAGGCCGAGTGCCACATGTGAGTTCCATGTTCCGTCACGCTGCGAGAAAAACTCGCTAACGACAGGCTTCTGAGTCAGTGCAGACAATGTGATGGGAGTAATAAACTCCTTGCCGGCAGGTGTGATAACCACCTGAACCTCTGCACCTGCCTTCACGAGCAGACGGATAATCTGACAGGCTTTATAGGCAGCAATGCTACCTGTTATGCCGAGAACAATCTTCTTTCCTTTAAGCATTGGACTTTGAACTATCGTTGTGCCTCACGCAGACGAATACGTGTAAGTACCTGTTTCGTATTATATGTAAAGTCGCCACCCAGAATCCAGCTGTAGTAGCCTGGGTCAAAACGCAGCACTTCGGCAACGGGTATTCCCTTGTGCTTGCCAAAGTTGAACACTTCTATCATCTTGGGCTTACCCTCAGCGTCAAGCAGCGTGTTGCCTGCCTTGTCCTTTTGTTCTGCCCAGACGATGCGGCCTGCAAAGTCAACATTGTTGTTCTGCTTCGAGAAGTCGCTCAAGAACTGCACGTCGTTCTCCAAGGTACGGCCTTCCGGATTCTCGCCCAGCTCCTGCTGGCGTTCAGCGGTGTACATATCCAGCTCGCCCATCAGCACACGATAGGTAGCCTCCGTGTCCTGGTCGGCACGATGTGCCTCGAAGTCGTCCTCCATCTTACGTCCGCAATAGAACTTGTAGGCAGCGGCCAGATTACGACGCTCCAACTTATGGAAGATGCTCTGCGCATCCACCAGCCGACACTTCGAGAAGTCGAAGTCAATACCTGCACGCAGGAACTCCTCGGCCAGCAGAGGAACATCGAAATGGTTGGAGTTGAAACCGGCGAAGTCACAACCCGTGAACTCGTTGCTCAGTGTTGCAGCCAGCTGCTTGAATGTGGGCTGGTCCTTCACCATATCATCAGTAATACCAGTCAAAGCTTGCACTTCGACTGGTATAGGTTTCTCTGGATTCACCAACTTGTTGACTCTCTCCTCGCGTCCGTCAGGAAATACCTTAATATATGACAGCTGTATGATGCGGTCCTTGACAAGGTCCAGTCCTGTCGTTTCGAGGTCGAAGATAACAAGCGGTTTCTGTAAGTTCAGTTTCATCGGTCATTAATCATTAATCAACATGGGCATCATCAGCATCAGCACGTCCTGACCCTCAGGCTGTTCTGAAGGAAGCACAAGACCTGCACGGCTGGGGTCTGCCAGCTGGATGGTCACCTCCTGACAGTCAAAGTTGTTGAGGATGTCAATAAACGACGATCCCTTGAAACCGATGCTGATCGGCTGGCCGTTGTATTCGCAGTTCATCTGCTCCGTAGCTGTCTTCGAGAAATCGAAGTCCTCAGCGTTCAGCTGCAGGGTGCTGCCTTCCACACGGAAGCGGATGAGGTTGCTGGAATCGTTGGCGAAGGGCTGTACGCGACGCAGGGCACTCAGCAGCGTCAGTCGGTCAACAGTCAGGATGTTGGGGTTGTTCTGTGGAATCACAGAGTTGTAGTTGGGGTAACGGCCCTCAATCAGACGGCAGATGATGACACCTTCGTCGAACGTGATCTCAGCATTGCGGTCGTCGAAGCGGATGACAACGTCGCCACCTTCCTTCTGCAACATGTTACGCAGCAGCGTAGCAGGCTTCTTGGGCAGGATGAATGAGGCAGGCTGCTCACTGTGGATGGAGAGCACCTTGTTGCGTACCAGCTTGTGACCGTCGCTGGCAACGATGGCCAGACATTCAGGAGTGAGGTCGAAATAAACACCGTTCATCACGGGGCGCAGCTCGTCCTGAGCTGTTGCGAAGAGCGTGCGTCCAAGGTTGTCTGCCAGTATGTTGCTTGGCAGGCTGATGACTGCAGCGCTGTCGCTAACGCTTTGTGACTGTGGATAATCGTCAGCACTCTCAATCGGCATGGAGAACATACCGTTCTGGTAACTGATCTTCGCAATGTTCGTTTCCTGATTGATGTCGAACGTGATGGGCTGCTCGGAGAATCCCTTGACACCTTCCAGCAAATCCTTGTTGCCGATGGCAAAGCGTGCGTTGCCGTCGCTCTCCGTCAGAGGTAGCTCGGTGGTCATTACGTTCTCGCTGTCCGAAGCGGTCAGGCGAAGCGTGTTGTTTTCAATGTCAAACACAAAGTCTGCCAGAATCGGAAGGGAATTCTTGGCGTTAATCACTCTCGACAGGGCTGTCAGCTTGCTGCTTAATGCAGTACTTGATACTGTAAATCTCATGACTGTTTATTGTTTTTAGTTTGTAATCATTCGTAATTGTGCACAAAAATACAAAAATAGTACGTCATAAACAAAATATTTCGCGAAAAGTTACGCAATTTAAAACTATTTTTGTAATTTCGCGAACGAATCAGAAAAATAATCAATTCAAATAAACAATAAAACTATGGAATTAACAGGAAAAATTATTGCCGTTTTGCCGGCTAACAGTGGTGTCTCACAGCGCACAGGTAACGCATGGATGTCGCAGGAGTATGTCCTCGAGGTCCCCGGCCAGTATCCCCGTAAGTGCATGTTCCGCATTTTCGGTGAGGACCGCATCAAGCAGTTCAACATCCAGATGGGTGAGGATCTGACTGTTTCGTTCGATATCGATGCACACGAGTACAATGGCCGTTGGTTTAATGAGATTCGTGCCTTCAACGTTCAGCGTGGTGCCGCTCCCGTGGCTGCTCCCGTAGCTGGTGCTCCTGCTGCACAGCCTGCTGTGGAAAACCCCTTCCCGCCTGCTGAGCCGGCAAGCGAGGGCAGTGCAGACGACCTGCCGTTCTAAACAATAGGAACAAAAAAAGGTAGAAGCAACCGCTCCTACCTTTTTTCTTCTTTATCTACTTCTTACTTCTTACTTCTTCAAGTATTCATCCATGTGCTGTGCTGCACGTCGTCCGTCACCCATGGCGAGAATAACTGTAGCACCGCCACGCACGATGTCGCCGCCGGCGAAAATCTCTGAGCGGGCCGACTGCATGCCCTCGTTTACCACGATGGTGTTCTTACGACCCAGTTCCAGACCTGCGATGCTCTTCGGCACCAGCGGGTTGGGGCTTACGCCGACAGCCACGATGACCTGGTCCACATCGAGCGTCACCGTCTTGCCTTCTACGGGCACAGGACTGCGACGACCTGAAGCATCAGGCTCACCCAGCTCCATCACCTGCAGCACGGCCTGCTTCACGGCACCCTGCTCGTCGGCAATGTACTCGATGGGGTTGTGCAGCGTCAGGAAGTTGATGCCTTCCTCCTTCGCATGCTTCACCTCCTCCAGTCGGGCAGGCATCTCCTGCTCACTTCTTCTATATACCAGCGTGACGTTACCGCCCAGACGCTTAGCCGTACGGCAAGAGTCCATAGCGGTGTTACCGCCGCCCACTACGAGCACGTTCTTGCCGAGGTTGATCGGCGTGTCGGTGGTCGGGTTGGCAGCATCCATGAGGTTCACACGTGTCAGGTATTCGTTACTCGACATGATGTTGATGGCGTTCTCACCAGGGATGTTCATGAAGTTCGGAAGACCGGCTCCTGAACCTACGAAGATACCCTTGAAGCCCTGTGCCTCCAGCTGTTCCACGCTGATGGTCTTACCCACGATGACGTCCGTCTGGAAGTGAACGCCCATCTTGGCGAGGTTCTCAATCTCCACATCCACGATCTTGTTGGGCAGACGGAACTCCGGAATACCGTATTTCAGCACGCCGCCAATCTCGTGCAACGCCTCGAAGACATACACGTCGTAACCCATCTTCACCATGTCGCCTGCGAACGACAATCCGGCAGGTCCGCTTCCCACCACGGCAATCTTGATGCCGTTGGCAGGAGCAATCTCGGGCAGGCTCATGTTGCCGCTCTCACGTTCGTAGTCGGCAGCAAAGCGCTCCAGATAGCCGATGGCCACAGCAGGCTCGTTCATCTTCAGGTGGATACACTTGCTCTCGCATTGTTTCTCCTGCGGACAAACACGACCACAGACAGCGGGTAGGGCAGAGGTCTGCTTCAGCACCTTGGCAGCAGCCAGGAACTCACCACGCTCAATATTCTTGATGAACGACGGGATGTTGATGTTCACGGGACAGCCCTCCACGCAGCTGGGCTTGGCACAGTCCAAACAACGCTTGGCCTCCGTCATCGCCATCTCCTTCGTCAGACCGATGTTCACCTCCTCCGTACGTGTCGTAGCACGATACACAGGGTCAAGCTCCGGCATCACCACACGCTCAATCTGCGTACGCTCCTTCGGCTTCATCGAAGCACGCAGCGCCTTACGCCACTCTGCATCGCGGTCGGTGAGGGACTCGGCCCCCTCCGAACCTCCCCGAGGGGAGGCTTTTGTTGCGCTTGACACTTTTGTGTCCCCCTCGGGGGACGACAGGGGGGCAATATGCTCCTCATAATGCTCCAGCTCTTCCTGCTCCTCGCGCTTGAAGGTGTTCATGCGCTTGAACATCTCGTCCCAGTCAACGAGTGCACCGTCGAACTCAGGACCGTCGATGCAGACGAACTTCGTCTTGCCGCCGATGGTCAGACGACAGGCACCGCACATACCCGTACCATCCACCATGATGGTGTTCAGGCTTACCTCGCAAGGAATATTGTGCTGCTGTGCTGTCAGGTTCGAGAACTTCATCATGATGGGAGGGCCAATGGCGAATACCTTATCGACGTGCTCCTGCTCAATGAACTTCTCAATGCCGACCGTCACGACACCCTTCTCGCCGTACGAACCGTCGTCGGTCATGATGATGACCTCGTCACTGCTCTCGCGTACCTTATCTTCTAATATAATAAGGTCTTTGCTGCGGCCGGCCATCACGCTGAGCACACGGTTGCCCGCAGCCTTCAGCGCCTGGATGATGGGCAGCATCGGGGCAACGCCCAGGCCGCCACCGGCACAAACCACCGTTCCGAACTTCTCAATGTGCGTCGGGTTACCCAACGGACCAACCACGTCGGCCACGTATTCACCTTCGTTCAATGCACAAAGTTTCTTCGATGACAAACCCACCATCTGGACCACCAGCGTGATGGTGCCCTTGTCAATGTCGGCACCGGCAATGGTCAACGGCATGCGCTCACCCTTCTTGTCAACACGTACGATAACGAAGTTGCCAGCCTTGCGACTCTTGGCAATCAGCGGAGCCTCAATCTCAAAGAGAAAAACCTTCTCCGAGAACTGTTCTTTTCTGACGATTTTATTCATTCTTTCTTTGATTAGTTTCAATTTTGCCTGCAAAGGTAATGAAAACCGAACAAAATGCAAAGAAAAAACAAATTTTTCTTTCATTTTTGAGGTGCATCTTACCTTCGAGACGAAGTCTCAAAGTAGTGCAAATCGAACAAAATGCATATATATAATATATACATTTATTATTATAAGGAAAGACAAGGTGCAATAGGGTCGGTTGACTTATGCAAAATTACATAATGTAAAATTACATAATCGTTCTTTGTCCAGCAAATCCTGAATCCGTCCAAGACCATCACGGCCTTGTCCCTGCAAATATATAATAGTAGTTGCTGTTTTAACATTTCACCACCTCAACGAGTAGATATTGCTCACATAAAAACTGTAATCTGTAATCAAACTGCATTTTTCAGTTTATGTTCGAATAAGGTTTAGAGTTGGTAACGCATAAAACTAGAATTTTTGAGAATTTTGGAGAAAAAAGCCAAATAAATTTTGAGAATTTTGGGAAAAATGGCCAAATAAATTTTGAGGAAATGGAAAAAAGCATTATCTTTGCACAAAAATTTGGCTTATGGATACTGAAAGAATATTCAAACGTAAGATTTACGACCGCCTGCTGAAATGGAAAGAGACAAGCAATGGCAAGTCTGCCCTTTTGGTGCAAGGTGCGCGTCGTATCGGCAAATCCACCATCGTTGAAGAGTTTGCCAAGCACGAATATGAATCCTACATCCTTATCGACTTCACCAAATGCTCTGGGGAAGTATTGAACCTGTTCAACGATGTTTCCGACCTCAACTACATCTTCCTCAGGCTCCAGCTCATTTATCACGTCCAGCTGAAGGAGCGCAAA
>CAMVQS010000024.1 GCA_947169685.1 uncultured Prevotella sp.
GCCAAGGTTGGGGTCGCGGGTCCGAGTCCCGTTTTCCGCTCTCCTTTTTTTATTTACAGGAAAACTCGACTTAAATGAATTTATACTTACGTTATTTTGACAATGAGACATTAGTCAATAATGTTGACGATGCCATTGCATTTCTTGCAGATATTGACGAAATAGGCATGGATGCTACTTTAGAGGCAGATATCCGTGACTATGCTGCAAGTGATGTGCTTTATCCGAAACGATATAAGATACGTCCACGCGTTTATTTTATTATTATCAAAACGGAGGCTGCCAACATGCAGGATTTCAAGGAGAAGAAGGCTATACACCCAGGATTGGAGTTGGGTCGTGAAAAGCCTGTTCCGTCTGCTGTTTTGAGACTGAACGAGGAACTTCCTGGCTGGTATGAGGGAAGTATCGACTTCAAGCGTGTCCTACTTGTACCTGGTACGGGTAAGTTCCAGTATCGTGACACTCATTTTGTTGCACAATGCAAGGCCATGTCGGGAATAGACTGCTATAATCGCATTGTGGAACATTTGCGTTCGCGTGTTGACGAGCGTAGCCAATTCCCTTCAGCCAAGGGTAAGAACTTCAAGTTCCGTTATCTGGGGCAGGCGAGATAAGACAACGGTATGAATAAGGTAATGTTAATCGGCAATGTGGGCAAGGAGCCTGAAGTGCGCTATGTTGAGGCAGGAGTAGCGGTAGCTCGTATATCGCTGGCGACAACGGAGCGCGGCTATACCCTGCAGAACGGTACACAAGTGCCCGATCAGACGGATTGGCATTACGTTATCTTCTGGCGTAAGCTGGCTGAGATTGTGGAAAAGTACGTGCATAAGGGTGATAAGCTTTATGTGGAAGGCCGTGTGCGCTATCGTTCGTTTGATGATAAGCAGGGCGTGCGTCATAACGTTACCGAGATTTGGGCCGACAATATGGAAATGTTGACACCCCGTTCTGAATAATCATGGAAGAGTTCCTACAAGTGTTTTCTGAAGTCCATTTCTATGCACCTTCTATGGGTGCTGTTATTGCTATTTGTTTAGCTGGATTGTTACTGCTCTTCTCTGGATTTGCCTCTGGTTCTGAAATCGCTTTTTTCTCTCTTTCTCCGACTGACCTGAATGACTTGGAAGAAAGCAAGGACGAACGTGACCAGACGATTATGAAGTTGCGTGAGAATTCAGAGCGTACCCTGGCTACCATTCTGATTACTAACAATTTGGTTAATGTGACCATCATTATGCTCTGCAACTACTTCTTTGCAAACTCAGTAGTTGAAGGTAAACCTGTCATAGACTTCGGTCAGGCATATTGGTTGCATTTTCTGGTGATTACGGTGCTACTGACATTCCTGTTGCTGTTGTTTGGCGAGATTATGCCTAAGATGTATTGTGGTCAGCACGCACTGGCTTATTGCCGCAGAGCCGTTGGCAGCATACAATTGTGTAGTAAGCTCTTTTATCCGTTTTCCTATATTCTGATACGTTCTGGACTATGGGCTGAAAAGGTGGTTCCGCAGGAGAACCGCGTGTTAAGCGTCGATGATCTGGAGCAGGCATTGGAACTGACAGATAAGGAAGATATTAAGGAAGAACAGCGTATTCTGGAAGGTATTGTACGTTTTGGTGACGAAACAGCCAAAGAGATTATGACCATCCGTCAGGATGTGGTGGACCTTGATATTACGACATCGTTCTCAGATGTGTTGAAATGTATCGTTGAAAATAACTATTCTCGTATTCCTGTGTGTCAGGATAGCATTGACAACATCAGGGGTGTTCTCTATATCAAAGACTTATTGCCGCATCTGAATAAGTCGGCCAATTTCCGTTGGCAGACGTTGATTCGTCCGCCTTATTTCGTGCCAGAGACCAAGAAGATTGACGATTTGCTGCGCGAGTTTCAGGAGAACAAGATTCATATTGCCATCGTGGTGGATGAGTTTGGCGGAACAAGTGGTATCGTTACGTTGGAAGACGTGTTGGAGGAAATCGTCGGCGAAATCAACGACGAGTACGATGAGGATGAGAAGAGTTATATCCGCGTCAACAGCAATACCTTTGTCTTTGAGGGCAAAACGCTGTTGAGCGACTTATATAAGATTCTAAAAATTGATGATGAGACTTTTGAAGAGGTGGAGGGTGATGCAGACTCATTAGCAGGCTTGCTGCTGGAGATTAAGGGTGACTTCCCTAGTCTGCATGAGAAACTTGACTTCAAGAACTTCACCTTCGAGGTGCTTGAAATGGAAGAACGTCGCATCTCGAAGGTAAAGGTCATCATTCACCAGCCGTAACTGTTCCAGCTGACTGCATGGTACCACTGCATCTGGTGGTAATTGGAGTTATAGTGTTTGCTATAGCTGTATTCGTTGTAGAAGGTACGAGGAATATACATCGACATTCCGCCATATCTCTCTTCGGTAGCAGTGAAATCATTGAAGTTAATGTGCCCGTTGGTCATCCAAGTGCTGGCGATACGTTTGTAGATAACGGCACGGTCGAGTGACTGTTTCCATTGTGTATATTCATTGTCTGAGGCATTTTGTAACAGAAAGTCGTTCATGTCGTAGAGAACGCGTAACCTGTTCATTGTAACGCCGTCGTAGTACATTAGTCCTGACAGATTTAATTCTGCCTCAGCAGTAGGAGCAAGAGTCTGTAGGATAACACGGGTGGCATTGGCCAGGTTTTCCATCTCGCTCATCTTAATTACAGATAGTGGCTCTTTGCTATTGTATTCGTCGGCATAGATGTCAATGATCTTTTGGTATGCTGTAGTGCCAGAAGTGTCGAACAGGTAGGGCGTCATCTTGTCATAAGGTGCTCCCTGGCCGGGAATTTCTGCGGGCGATGCTATCAGGTAGTCGGTGCTCTTGCGCAACTCGTAGGCAGTCTCTGCATTACCCATGTTGCAACAGTCGCAGAAGATGTAGTCGAACTTAAAGCTCAGATGATTCAGTACTGAGGCCAGCGTGGGAATATTAATCCACTTGCCGAAGCTGTCAGAGCGGTTACTGTTATCGCCCGTGTCACGTCCGTAGGCACGTCTGAGAGGGCTGTTCTCTGCTACTGCCACCGTGTCACTTTCAATTTCCCACCCAGAGGCATGGCCCCAGAGTACCAATCCATAGCTTTTGGCAGGATAGTTCTGCTTGACCCATTCTAGGATTTCGTACATCTTCTCAGGGTCAGAGTTATAGAAATCTGCGTCGTACTGTTTGACGAGTTCCTTTTTCCCTCCTGAATATTTCCAGATGCTGGGTTTTTCTTTGGAGGATGCTTTGTCCAGGAATGCAATATAGTTACAATCGTTTCCAATGGCCTTTGAGCCAGCAATCATCTCCGTGGTGTCCATATCGGCAAAGCTGGAAAGATTGTTCTCTGCCGATATATAGACAATGACGGTACGTTTGGCCTGAGTAGATACAGGATTGTCTTCTGATTTTCCACACGATGCGAAGATGAGGATGGCGCTAACCAATATCAATAATTGTTTCATCTGTTGTAATATTTTCGGGCAAAGGTACGAAAAAGAATGGATTTTTTATTACTTTTGCAGACAAAAATTAAAGAAAAAGAAGAATATGGCTCTTATAAAGTGTCCTGAATGTGGTCATCAGGTTAGTGACAAGGCTAAGACTTGTCCAGGTTGTGGCATAGAAATCGCAGGTAATATTGTAGGTAAAAAGAAGAAAAGTCACTCTGTTGCTATTACCATAACTATTGCTTTCATCATCTCGTTGGTTGTGGCGCTTGTCGGCTTTTACTACATCAACGAAAAGAATCAGCAGAACGAAACCATTGCCTTTCAACGGGCTATCACCAGTGAAGAACCGCTTATTATGCAGGACTACCTGTTACGCTATCCCCACGCATCACGTGAGCGTCGTGATAGTGTAGAGAAGGTCCTTGCCCGTTTGCAGAAAATTGAACTTGACTGGCAGAACGCTTATGCCAGCAAGAGCCGCTCAACCTTAAAAGCTTTTATTGAACAAAATCCGCAGAACAAACACGTGAGGGAAGCTCGTCTGACCATTGATTCACTTGACTGGGTATTGGCTTGTGAGAGAAATAGCGTGGAATCGTACGAGGCTTATTTGAAAGAGTATTCCAATCAGGGAGAGCATTCTGACGAAGCTGTCATGAAGCGTGATGAAGTAAAAGCCCTGCTTGAAGCAGAGGAGAAAGCTCTTCAAGATAGTATTGCTGCGAATTCACTCCTCGATGTGCGTAAGTGAGTTGGCAAAACTCTTGATGAAATTCGTCACAGCTTCTGTGGGGTAGAGTCGTGAATAACGTGCAGAATGTCCTACATGCCAGAACATTGCCCGCGAGTTGTGGGTTCGTACAAATATCTGGTCTTCTTTTTGCGTGAAGTACCATTCGTCCGTCGATAGTTCTGTCTCGTTAAATAACTCTTCGACTAATTGTTGCGCCATTTTATCCAGATTCTTTTTCAAGAATGGCAGTTCCTCTGCAGTAAAACTGAAATATGATACCAATAGAGTTCCCAGTAGGTCTGCCATAGGTTGCAGACGAAGTGAGTTAATCCATGTTTGCAATTTGTCGTGGTCTATACCGTTTTGGGGCTTCCGAATCATTTGTGCCAACTCTATCAGCAGAGGTAGTGAGATGCCTTCGTTCAAGATGCTGCGCGTGTTGTTGACTATGTTGAGCAGCAACAGTCGGGTAGGGGTTTCTTCCTTCGAACTTTCCTGATCAATGATGGCCTGTAACTTACGGTCAAGCAAAGGATTGGTAAAGCCCGTCATTACCTCGTCATCGTTTGTTTCTTCTGTTTGTACAATGGTTTTTTTCCACTTTTCCCGCAACTCGGGTAATATTAACGTCACGAAATAATCATCCTTACATACGTTCAGACCTTGTCTGATATAGTCTGTTACTCCGTGAAAAAGAGAAAGTTGATATATCCTGCGCCACTTCCAGGGTGAAAGCGGTTCAATAGACTCTTGTTTGCCGAAGACTCCAGCACGTAGTAAGCGGAAAAAATTACGTTTAATAGCTGTCATGAGTATCGTCTTGGATATCTGAATAGTATGGATAATGTGGCCGCAATACCAATGGCCATCGGATAGTATAGATACGGCATAATGCCGATGGGGTTGACTTTTGCCAGTCCTGCTGCCATCAGCAGTTGGGCACCATAGGGGATGACACCCTGCATCATACAAGAGTAGGTGTCAAGGATGGAGGCACATTTGCGGTTATCGACACCATATTTGTCGCCAATCTTCTTGGCAATGCTGCCGACGGTGAGGATGGCTACAGTGTTGTTGGCCGTGCAAATGTTAACAAGTGACACCAGTGCGCCGATGGATAGTTCTGCTCCTCGTTTCCCGTGGATGTGGCGTGTCATCATCTTGATAATGAAGTCGATACCGCCATTGAATTTGATGATTTCCAGCAGTCCACCAGCCATCATGGTAATAATGATGAGTTCGCCCATTCCTATGATACCTGTACCCATCGCAGAGAACCAGCCGAAAATGTCGAATGAACCGTCTGCTATGCCAATGATTCCTGTTAGGAGAATGCCTATTGTCAAAACAGCCATTACATTCATTCCAAAGATGGCTGTCACCAGTACAATTAGATACGGAATGACTTTGATATATTGTACTTCTGCCACATGTTGCGGAGAATGCATACCCCAGCCCATAAACAGATATACGATTAGAATAATCAATGCGGCGGGTGTCACAATGAACGAATTAACGCGGAACTTGTCACTTAGACGACAGCCTTGCGTTGAGGTCGCCATAATGGTGGTGTCGCTGATAAATGAGAGGTTGTCGCCAAAAAATGAACCACCCACGACGATAGCAGTCATGAGTGGTATGCTGGCGTCTGTTTGTTGAGCAATACCTGCGGCTATAGGGGTTAGGGCCACAATAGTGCCAACGCTGGTTCCAATAGAGAGTGAAACGAAACAGGCGGCGAAGAAAAGCCCAGGCAGGAGCATGTTGCTAGGCAGCAATGTCAAGGTGAGGTTTACTGTAGCATCAATAGCCCCCATCATCTTGGCAGAATTGGCAAAGGCTCCTGCCAGCACGAAAATCCATAGCATCAGCATCATCTGTCCCGTACCTGCGCCTTGACTGAATTTGTCAATTCGTTTTTGCAACGGTAGTCCGCCTGTGATGATGACGGCATAAACCGAGGCTGCCAGGAAGGCTACAGTAATGGGTACCTTATAGAAGTCGTGGGCGATAATGCTCGTAACCAGATAAAGTACGACGAATACTGCTAATGGTGATAATGCTATGAGACCTTTTTTCATTTATAAGGTAACTCCGTTTTTGAAGATGGAGATTTCACGGTAACCGTTTTCCTCGTTGCGAGCTTTCTCGCCGCTGGCCACACTTAATATCTTGTCGATGAATTCTGGAACAAGCTCCTGCATCGTACGACCTTCTATTAATTGGCCTGCTGAAAAGTCCACCCATTTGGGCTTGCGCTGTGCGAGGGTAGGGTTGGTTGCAATCTTCATGGTGGGAACAAATGTTCCGAAGGGAGTGCCACGGCCTGTGGTAAACAGTACCAACTGACAACCAGCAGAAGCAAGAGCGGTGGCTGCTACCAAATCGTTGCCTGGAGCTGACAAGAGGTTCAGACCATTGACTTGCAGCCGATCACCATATTCCAGCACACCGCTGACAGGGGCACGTCCGCACTTTTGCGTGCATCCCAGAGCTTTGTCTTCCAGGGTGGAGATACCGCCGGCCTTATTGCCTGGGCTTGGGTTCTCACCTACGGGTTCTCCGTGGCTCAGGAAATACTCCTTGAAATTATTTATCATGCTGACTGTCTGATTAAACAGCTCTGGTGTTTTACAACGGTTCATGAGAATAGTCTCAGCACCAAACATCTCTGGAACTTCAGTCAAAATGCTCGTTCCACCCTGTGCCACCAGCCAGTCGCTGAACTCACCCACCAACGGATTGGCAGTGATTCCGCTGAATCCGTCGCTACCACCACACTTCAAACCAACGCGCAACTTACTTACGCTAACTTCTTCGCGTCTGTCCTTTGAGGCTATTTGGTAGAGTTCGCGCAACACTTTCATGCCTTCTTCCACTTCGTCGCCCTCTACCTGTTGTGTTACCAATAGACGGATGCGCTCCTTGTCATAGTCGCCCAACATCTTCATGAACTCCTCGGGCTGATTATTCTCACATCCCAGGCTCAGTACGAGAACAGCACCTGCATTGGGATGCAGGCAGATGTCACGAAGCACTTTACGGGTATTCTCGTGGTCGCCCGACAACTGTGAACATCCGAAGTTGTGGTGCCATGCATAGACGCTGTCGATGCCTTCGCATTTCGTTTCCTCACGTAACTGGGCTGCTAGTCGTTCGGCTATTCCGTTTACACAACCAACAGTGGGTACAATCCATATCTCATTGCGAACTCCGACTTCTCCATTCTTACGGAGATATCCGTTAAAGGTTCGCTTCTCGTTTTTAATATTAAGATCCTCGTTGACAGGATTGTATGTGTATTCAAGTGTTCCGCTTAAATTGGTCTTGAGGTTGTTCTCGTTGATCCATTGACCAGCCCTCAAATCCTCAACTGCATGTCCGATAGGATAGCCATACTTAATGATGTCTTCACCTTGCTTCTTGTCATTGATTAGAATCTTGTGACCAGCTGGTGTGTCCTGTAAAACTGTGATTTGTTTGTCATCAACCTCAATGATGTCACCCTGCTTCTTTGGCTGCAGGCATACGACAACAGAGTCGGCTGGATTAATTTTCAGAAATGTTGCTTCCATTGTAGTTTGTTTTTATTTGTTTGTTTAGTATATCATCCAATATTCTTTCTGCGATAGAAATTGAGGTTCTCTTTTGTCAACAGCTCGATAGGCATATAGTTAACGGGATCCACCTCACGTTTTAATACTAGCGCGTTGAACAGCGTCTCCACACACTCATAACCCTGCATGTAGGCATGCTGCGCAATAAGAAACGAGATACTGCCCTGACGCAGGCATTCTGCATTTTTCTCCACCATATCGTAACCCATGATTTGGATATTTCTTCTGTTGGAGCGTTGTAGGAACTCACCTACGATGTGTGCCTTTGAGTTAAACGTGATGCAGTGGTGGACTGCCGGATGGAGTTTAAAGAAACGTTCCAGTAATGCATCGTACTGTTCACGACTCTCGTCAAGAGGTAAATCGACTTCGGAAATAACGACCTCAGGGAAGTGGTCGTGCATGTAATGCCGGAAACCTGTCTCACGGTTCTCTTGCTGCTTTGATGCCACATTGCCGTTCAATATCTGTTTCATAAGCATGATTTCTTTTTCCTGTGGTGCAAGCATCATGAGCATGCGTGCAGCAAAATAGCCGCTCTGGAAAGAGTCCTGTCCGAAGAATGACAACGGGCGAAGGTCGGGCATGTAGGAGTCAAGTAGAATAAACGGAATGCCGTGCTCGTGGAGTTGGTCTGTGAACTTTCGTGTCAGTTCCAGTGTTGAGGGCACTACGATGATTCCTGCCGGCTTCTGCTTCAGTACATCGTTGGTTGCTTTGACGAATGTTTCTGGTTGGAAACGTTTGTAATACACCATCTGGATGGAGATTCCGAAGTCGCGGCGGTGCTCACAGGCAGCTTGTGCTCCCTCCTCAATCTCTTCCCAATAAGCCTCGCTGGCATGTTTAGGTATGATACAATAGAACGTATATTGCTTGTTATAGGCCAATGCAGATGCGTACATGTTGGGCTTGTAATCCATCTCCTCCAAAGCCTTGTTCACTTTTTCCAATGCCTTTGGTGAGACGTTTGGCCGTTTGTGAAGAACACGATCAACTGTTCCTACGCTGACTCCAGCTCGCTCTGCGATATCCTTGATTCTTATCTTTTCATTCGCCATGATTTGTTCTTTCTCTGTTTTCGGACGCCAAAATTACGAAATAATCAACAAACAACCAAACTTTCCTGAAAAAATACGTAAAATTCTTGCTTTTTTGTTGAATAATTTGTACCTTTGCACCGTGAAAATAAAAGAAGTGCTGAGCGCCCTTGAACGATTCGCGCCTCTGCCCTTGCAGGAAAGTTGGGATAATGCTGGCTTGCAGGTTGGACTGACAGAGACGGAGGTTTCAGGGGCATTATTGTGTTTGGACGTCAACGAACAGATTGTTGACGAGGCCATCAGAAAGGATTGTAACCTCATTGTGAGTCACCATCCCCTGCTGTTTCGCGGGCTGAAGCAAGTCGGCGGTACCGACTATGTGCAGCGTTGTGTCATTAAGGCTATTAAGAATGATATTTGCGTGGTGTCGATGCATACGAATATGGATAATGCATTGGATGGCGTGAACTTCAAGATGGCGGAGAAGATGGGGGCCAAGCCTTTGAATGCAGAATTGGCTGAAGACGAGAAGTGTCCGATGGTAGTGGCAGAACTTGACGAGCCGACGACTCCAGCTGACTTCGTACAGATGTTGAAACGTGTGTTTGGTGTAGCGTGTGTGATGTGTAACGAACTATTACATCGCCCCATCCGCAAGGTTGCTATCTGTGGTGGAGCAGGCGACTTTATGTTGCCTGATGCTGTGAAGGCTGGTGCCGATGCTTTTGTGACGGGCGAGATGCATTATCATGTGTATTTCGACCACGAGCAGAAAATACAGATTTGTGTCATCGGCCATTACCAAAGTGAACAATTTACATGCGAGATATTCCGCGATATTATTCAAAAGGAATGTCCCGGTGTTCGTACAGAAATTGCAGAGACAAATACTAATCCGATTATTTATCTATAAAAAACAGAATATTATGGCAAAGAAAGATCCAATGGACCTGTCGGTAGAGGAGCGTTTGAAAACCCTCTATCAGATGCAGACGGCGCTTTCGGCAATTGACGAGAAGCGCGCCTTGAGAGGTGAGTTGCCCCTTGAAGTGCAAGACCTTGAAGACGAGATTGAAGGACTCTCTACGCGTGTTGAAAAGATTCAGCGTGACATAGATGAGTTCCAAAAGGCTGTTACTATGAAGAAGGGCGAGATTGTTGATGCTCAAGCTAGTGTAGAGCGTTACCAGAAGCAGCTCAACGAAGTGAAGAACAACCGTGAGTACGATACGTTGAGCAAGGAAATTGAGTTCCAAACGCTTGAGATTGAACTTTGTAACAAGAAAATCAAGGAAGCTCAGAACCGTATTGCAGAAAAGCAGGAAGAACTTAATGCTAATCTGGCTCTTATTGAAGAACGTAAAGGTGATCTTGAAGAGAAGAAGAACGAGCTCGACGAGATTATGGAGGAGACACGTGCAGAAGAGGATAAGCTGAAGTCGAAGGTAAAGGATTTGGAATCCAAGATTGAACCTCGCCTGCTGACCTCGTTCAAGCGTATCCGCAAGAATGCTCGTAATGGTCTGGGTATTGTCTATGTTCAGCGTGATGCCTGCGGTGGTTGTTTCAATAAGATCCCGCCCCAGCGCCAACTCGACATTAAAATGCATAAGAAGATCATAGTCTGTGAGTATTGCGGACGTATCATGATTGACCCCGAACTGGCTGGTGTGAAACTCGACAAGCCTGTAGAAGAGAAGAAGACGCGGAAGCGTTCCATTCGTAAGAGCATTCAGAAAAGTGAAGAGGAAAGTGCTGCCGAATAATTCTCCATGTGAGATATTATAAGTAAATGCGTGCAATAATAATAAAAATGTAAGGATATAAGCCTAATATTTCATCACAAATCAAAAAAAACGTGTAAAACCGCACTTTTTAGCGATTTTCCTTGGAGATTATGTGTTTTTTTATTTATTTTGCAGGCAACTTGCAGAATTAAACAACATTTTTATAATTAATAAACAAATTATTAACATGAAAAAGTTATTTTTAATGCTTGCTGTAGCTGCTCTGTCAGCACAGACAATGTCTGCTCAGACCGTTGAGGAGAGCAAGAATTTTGACAACTGGTACATTGGAGTTAATGGCGGTGTTACTGCTCCTGCTAAGAATTTCAAGGTGCTGAAGAACATGAATTTTGATGCAGGTCTCCGTATCGGCCGTTGGTTTACTCCGGTTGTAGGTCTCGCTGCTGAGGGTGAGGTTTATTTTGGTAAGAAGGTTGCTAACACTTACCTCGCACCCCTGAACTTCGAGAACATTAAGACTACCGTTAAGATGACGAACGTGAGCCTGCTGGGTACTCTGAACCTGAGCAACTGGCTTGGTGGTTATCCCGGTCAGCCCCGTACTTTCGAGGTAATTGGTGTTGCTGGTCTTGGTTGGCTGCACTACTGGGGACAGATGAAGGAGAACGCTATGTCTTCTAAGCTGGCTGTTGACTTCACCTTCAACCTCGGTTCTGACAAGCAGTGGCAGATTTATGTAGAACCCAACATCGTTTATAGCATTGCAGACTCTTATATTGAGCCTCAGTTCAACCTGAACCGTGCTAACATCGGTGCTAACCTGGGTATCAACTACAAGTTCGGTAACAGCAACGGTACTCACAACTTCAAGATTGCTGAGCTCCGCGACCAGGCTGAGATTGATGCTTTGAACGCTAAGATCAACGAGCTCCGTGCTAACTTGAACGACAAGGACGCTCTGCTGGCTGCTAAGGACGCTCAGATCCGTGACCTGCAGGCTGCTCTCGACGCTTGCAACAACCGTCCGACTGAGCCCGTTTATGTAAAGCCTGCTACTGCAACTAACCTCCAGCCGACCGTTCTCTTCCGCAAGGGTAAGAGCGTTATCGATGCTGCTCAGTATGCTCCCATCGAGCTGATTGCTTCTTACATGAAGAATCATCCTGAGGCAAAGGTTGAGATTAAGGGTTATGCTTCTCCCGAGGGTCCTGCTGACCTGAATCAGAAGCTCTCTGAGGATCGTGCTAACGCCGTTAAGACTGCTCTTATCAAGAAGTACAAGATTTCTGCAGACCGTCTGTCAGCTGTTGGCTGCGGTGTTACAGACCAGCTCTTCGAGGAGCTCGAGTTCAACCGCGTAGCTACTTTCAACGACAGCGCAAAATAAATTTGAACTGAATTAATTTTCGATAAAGTCTCCGTGGCCGTTTTTGACCACGGAGATTTTTTTGTAATATCTATTTCTCCGTTTGTTTGCAATTTTCATAGAAAATGCTTATCTTTGCAAACATAAAGTAATAATTAAAACCTAAACGATGATGAACAGGTTAAGACTAAGTTCCACATTTCTATTTTTGTTGTTGACTCTAGGTGTTGCTGCCCAGCGCCAAACTACAAGCCTGCGTCAATGGCAGTTCTCGCGTGACGGCGTCAGTTGGCAGGAGGTTAGAATCCCCCATGACTGGGCCATTAACGGACCGTTTGACAAGAAATGGGACCTACAGCGTGTGGCCATCGAACAGAACGGCGAGACGGAGGCTACTGAGAAGAGCGGACGTTCTGGCGCTCTTCCTTGGATTGGTGAGGGCCACTACCGAACGACATTCAAGATGACAACGCCTCCTAATCATGTGGAACTGGTGTTCGACGGAGCTATGAGCGAGCCAGTGGTGAAGGTAAATGGTAGCGAAGTGGGGCGCTGGGCATACGGTTACAATGCTTTTCGGGTGGATATCACGACGAGCCTCGTGCCTGGCGAGAATGTCATTGAAGTTGATCTAAACAACTTAGAGGAGAGTTCCCGCTGGTATCCTGGTGGTGGTCTCTACCGTCCAGTGGAGCTGATTTCCTATCCTTGTGGTTATATAGACGATTGGCAGACCTGCATCCGAACGCTGTCTATTCAAGACGGGAAAGCCCTGCTGAGCATATCAGCGCTCATTCCCTTTGTGCATGACGGAGAAACGCTTACCGCTAAACTTTTAGATAAGGACGGCACCTGCCTGATGCAGCAGAGCCAGTCGGTGGGTCAAAGCGGTGCGGTGGTCTTCACGATGGAAGTGGCGAACCCTCAGCTCTGGTCACCTGAGACACCTTATTTATATAATATGCAGCTTGAAACGAACACAGGCGACTGCACTATGACCCGTTTCGGCATTCGTACCATAACGGTATCGAAAGAGGGCGGCTTCCAGTTGAACGGCGTGACCCGTAAACTGAAGGGCGTCTGCCTGCATCACGATTTAGGACCTCTTGGGGCAGCCGTCAACAAGGCGGCATTGATAAGGCAGATACAGACCATGAAGGATATGGGTGCTGACGCCATCCGCACTTCTCATAATATGCCGAGCCAATGGCAGATGGACATCTGCGACTCGCTTGGTATGATGGTGATGGCTGAATCGTTTGATATGTGGCTCTATCCTAAGTGCAAGAACGGTTATGCCCGTTTCTTCAAAGAGTGGGCTGACCGTGACATTGAGAATTTGGTTCTTCGCAACCGCAACCATCCCTGCATTGTAATGTGGAGCATCGGTAATGAGATTCCTGAGCAATGGACCGACGAAGGGCGCGAGATATCACGCCATTTGCAAGAGTTGTGTCATCAACTCGACCCAACGCGTCCTGTCACACAAGGTATGGATCGTGCTGAGGATGCGCTGAAGAGTGGCTTTGCTCAGGTGATGGACGTACCGGGCTTTAACTATCGTGTCCACAAGTACGACAATAATATCCGCCAACTGCCCAAGGGCTACCTCTTGGGCAGCGAGACGGCTTCGACAGTCAGTTCGCGTGGCGTCTATAAGTTCCCCGTAGTGCCCACCGACAACTTACAATATGCTTCCTATTCGCCCAACTACGACCCGACAGCCTTGCAGAATGCTGACGGCCAGTGCTCCAGCTACGATGTGGAGTGGTGCCCGTGGTCGAACCTGCCTGATGATGACTGGGTGTGGCAGGACGAGAAGCCGTGGGTCATTGGTGAGTTCGTATGGACGGGTTATGACTATCTGGGCGAGCCAACGCCTTACGATGAGTACTGGCCTTCGCGCTCCAGCTATTTCGGTATTTGCGACTTGGCCGGTCTGCCCAAAGATCGCTATTTCCTCTATCGCAGCCATTGGAACCGTCAGGAGCACACGCTTCACATGCTGCCCCATTGGACGTGGCCTGGACGCGAGGGAGAGGTGACGTCTGTCTATGTCTATACCGATTATCCAGAGGCTGAGCTCTTTGTTAATGGCCGTTCACAGGGACGCTTGAAGAAGAATGCTGCCAGTCGGCTCGACCGTTACCGTCTGCGCTGGAACGATGTGCGCTATGAGCCTGGCACCATCGAGGTTGTGGCTTACGACGAGCAGGGTAGGGAGGCTGCCTGCACCCGTCAGGTGACGGCAGGCGAACCTGTACAGCTACAGCTGGTTGCTGACCGTACCGTTCTGAAAGCTGATGGTGATGATTTGGCTTTTGTGACCGTTTCGCTGACGGATAAGAACGGTGTTTTCTGTCCCACTGCCGACGATGAATTGTCTTTCGAGGTTTCTGGCGCTGGTGTTTATCAGGCCGCCTGCAACGGCGATGCCACGAGTCTGGAACCGTTTACAGAACCACAGATGAAGCTCTTCAGCGGCCAACTTGTCGTCATTGTTCGTTCCACCAAGATCCCTGGTGACATCACTCTGACTGTTAATGACGCTAAACGAGGACTATCGAAGAGCTTGACAATCAGGAGTCAGTAATTTTTCTACACAAAGAAAAACAAGTTTTCCTTTGGTATTTCACTCAATTTGCACTACCTTTGCATCGTAATACAAAAATAAACTTAGAAATGATTTCATTCGTTGTGAGCCTTGTGGCTCTTGTTTTAGGCTATTTCCTCTATGGACGCTTCGTGGAACGTGTCTTTGGACCTGACGATCGTCCGACTCCTGCCGTAGCGAAAGCTGACGGAGTAGATTTCATCGTACTGCCTTCGTGGAAAATCTTTATGATTCAGTTCCTGAACATTGCGGGCACAGGTCCCATCTTCGGTGCCATCATGGGTGCGAAGTTCGGTCCTTCGGCTTATCTGTGGATTGTGTTGGGCTGCATCTTTGCTGGTGCTACGCACGACTTCCTGTCAGGCATGCTCAGCATCAGGAACGGTGGTGCTAACCTGCCGGAGATTATCGGTCGTTACTTAGGTAACGCGCCCAAGCAGGTGATGCTCGTCTTCTCGGTCTTCCTGCTGATGATGGTAGGTGCCGTGTTTGTGTATAGTCCTGCTTCGTTGCTTCAGACGCTCTGCAAGGACACGGGCGTGGAGCTGCTTGCCAACAGCACGTTCTGGATTATCGTCATCTTCATCTATTACATGATAGCCACGATGATGCCTATCGACAAGATTATCGGCAAGATATATCCGCTCTTTGCCTTCTCGCTGCTGTTCATGGCTGTGGCGCTGATGGTCATGCTGTTCGTGAAGATGCCCGACATCCCCGAGGTATGGGAGGGAGTAGGAGAGGCCTCGCTGACCCCGAAGAGCATCTTCCCCTGTCTGTTTATTACCATTGCCTGTGGAGCCATCAGCGGCTTCCACGCTACGCAGAGCCCGTTGATGGCGCGATGCATGAAATCGGAGAAGATGGGACGCCCCATTTTCTACGGTGCCATGATTACCGAGGGCCTGGTGGCGCTGATTTGGGCTACCGTAGCCATGTACTTCTTCTATAACGAGCCTACACCAGGATATCAGGAGATGGCTGGCGGCGATCAGATTATCAGCAAGGCGCCTTCTATCGTCAATATGGTTTGCGAGAACTGGCTGGGTCTCTTCGGCAGCATACTCGCCATACTCGGTGTGGTGGCAGCACCAATCACTAGCGGCGACACCGCCCTGCGTTCTGCCCGACTCATCATTGCCGATTTCATTCACTTGGAGCAGAAGAGCATCCGCAAGCGTCTCTATGTGTGTGTACCGTTGTTCTCGGCCGTCATCGCCCTGCTCGTCTGGCAGATGGCCAACCCCGATGGCTTCGATGTCATCTGGAGCTGGTTCGGCTGGAGCAACCAGACGTTGTCTGTCTTCACGTTGTGGGCCATCACCGTCTATCTGGTTCAACAGCGTAAGAACTACTATATCACGCTGATACCGGCACTCTTCATGACTACGGTCTGCACGACGTATCTGCTGTCTGAACAGGTGCTGAGCCTTGATGACCTCTATGCTACGTGCATCGCCGTCGTCACCTGTGTCGTTGCCTACGGATGGTTCCTGGTTTGGCTGCGTAAATACAAGAAAACTCAAAACAACATATAAACAATATGAAAAAGATTGCATTATTCTTGGTGGCGCTGATGGTGTCGGTGGCTGCCAACGCTCAGTTCGAGCAGGGAAAGAAGTACATTGGTGCATCGCTGTCAAGCCTGAATCTCAGCTATAGCGGTTCCGAGAAGGGACACCTGGGCTTGGAAGCCAAGGGCGGTTACCTGTTCATGGATAACCTCATGGCTACTGCTCAGTTGGGCTACAACAAGCAGAAAGACGTTCCCTACAGCTTTTCGCTTGGTGTTGGCGGACGCTACTACATCGTGCAGAACGGTATTTATCTGGGTGCCGGTGTGAACTATAAGCACTCTGAGGACTTCAACGACCTGATGCCTACAGTTCAGTTGGGTTATGCCTTCTTCCTGAACGGTAGTGTTACCGTTGAGCCGGAGATTTACTATGAGCAGTCGCTCAAGAACCACAAGGACTTTAGCAAGTTCGGCCTGCGCATCGGTTTCGGTATTTACCTTTAAAAACAAATGCCTATGTTAAGTGTAGAAGAACTTGTTGACCGCCTGATTGACCTCTCGTTTGCAGAGGACATCGGCGACGGTGACCATACCACGTTGTGTTGTATTCCTGAGGACGCGATGGGAAAGAGCCATCTGCTCATCAAGGAGGACGGAATTCTGGCAGGTGTAGAGATTGCCAAGGAAGTGTTCCACCGCTTCGACCCTGAGATGCAGGTGGAGGTGCTGATGGGCGACGGCAGCCATGTGAAGAAGGGCGACATTGCCATGATTGTGACGGGTAAGGTGCGTTCGCTGCTACAGACGGAGCGTCTGATGCTCAACATCATGCAGCGCATGAGCGGTATCGCCACAATGACCGATAAATATGTGCAGCACCTGAAGGGTACCAAGACCCGTGTGCTCGACACCCGCAAGACCACGCCGGGCATGCGTATGCTGGAGAAGCAGGCCGTGAAGATTGGTGGAGGCTGTAACCACCGCATCGGACTGTTTGACATGATTCTGCTGAAGGACAACCACGTGGATTTCGCAGGTGGTATCGTAAATGCCATCGACCGCTGCCATGCCTACCTGAAGGAGAAGGGTCTCGACCTGAAAATTGAGATTGAGGTGCGTTCGTTCGACGAGCTCAACCAGGTGTTGGAGCACGGCGGCGTTGACCGTATTATGCTTGATAACTTCAGCGTGCCCGATACGAAGAAGGCTGTCGATATCATTGCAGGACGCTACGAGACGGAGTCGTCGGGCGGCATCACCTTCGATACCATCCGCGACTATGCCGAGCAGGGTGTTGACTTTATCTCCGTTGGTGCCCTGACGCACAGCGTAAAGGGTCTCGACATGTCGTTTAAGGCATGCTAAATACGCTTTTTGCCAGCTTGCTGTTGGCCGTCAACGTAAACTTTACCCCGCCAATGTCTCATGAGATTTCATTGGCGGGGAACTTTGGTGAGCCCCGTCCCAACCACTTTCACGGTGGAATAGACTTCCGTACCGAGGGTGTTGAAGGCAAGCCCGTCATGGCTATTGGCGACGGTTACGTCAGCCGTCTTACGGTGGGCATGTTTGGCTTTGGCAATGCTGTCTATGTCACGCATCCTGAGGGCTACACCAGCATCTATTGCCATTTGCAGCGATTCACCCCCCGTCTGGAGCGGTTGCTGAAACGTTGGCAGTATGAACATGAACAGCGGGAGGCTGACGTGCGACTGTCACCTACCGATTATCCTGTATCGCAAGGCCAGCTCATTGCCTTTAGCGGCAATACGGGTCATAGCTTTGGCCCGCACTTGCACATGGAGATTCATGATACCCGTTCGTGGAACATGCTTGACCCGCTGGAGTTTCTGGGCAGTTACGTCAACGATAGCGTACCTCCGCAGATTCATGGTATCATGGCCTATCCGCAGCAGGGCGTGTTCAACGGTAGTCAGGAGCGCTCTTTCCTGGATGAGGAGAATACCGCGTGGGGCAGGGTAGGCTTCGCCATCTATGCAGATGACTACATGCAGAACTCACACAACCATTACGGCATCCGACTGACACAGTTGCTGGTCGATGGACGCGAGGTGTTTCGTGCGGACGTCAACGGTATTCCCGGCAGTTGCAACCGCATGGTCAACTCGTGGGGCGACTACGACTATTTCCATGATCACTCACGCTGGTATCTGAAATCGTTTGTCGAGCCAGGTAACACACTGCCCATCCTTTCTGCAGATGAGCAGCGTGGCATCATTGACTTCAATGAGGAACGCGACTACCATCTGGAGTATGTGCTGACCGACTACTTCGGCAATACCACGCACAAGAGCTTTGTGGTAAGGGGAGAATCCTCACCACTTACCTCTTACACCTCACCCCTCACCTCTCTTCGTTGGAACCAGACCAACATCATTTCCAGGCCAGGTATGCAACTGGTTGTGCCTTACGGGTATGTAGGAGTCGATACGCCATTGCAGCTTTCGGCTGAAAGTGGGGAAGGCTTGTCGCCTGTCTATACCTTTTCAGAACGCTCATGTCCGCTGTTCTATGGTGCCGAATTGAGCATTGCTACACGTCGGGAAGTACGTGACCCGTCGAAACTCTGTATCGTCTGTCACTTTGGGAAGGATATCTCTCTGGGCGGTAAGTACAAGGACGGCTGGGTAACAGCCTTCGTGCGCGACCTTGGTGGTAGTTACGAGTTGGTGTATGACGACGAGTCGCCAGTCATTGAGCCGAAAGATACAGACTCGGAGCTGCTTCGGTTTAATATTAGTGACGAGGTGAGCGGCATCAAGTCCTACAAAGGCTATGTCGATGGACAGTTCGTGCTGTTCAAGGCACAGACGCAAAGTCTGACAACCAATGCGCAGGGGACTACGCTTATTGCCTGCAGGCTAAGCAATACTCCCGTGAAGCGGACAGGTCAGCAGCGTCGTCTGAAACTGGTGGTTACCGATAATCGTGACAACCAGCAAACATTTGAAACAAATATAAAATACTAAGATATGAAAAAACTTTTGCTAACAGCCACGTTTATGGTGGCAGCAAGCTATGTGATGGCTTGCACCAATTTCATCGTCGGTAAGAAAGCATCTGCCGATGGTTCCGTGTTCTGCACCTACAACGCTGACAGCTACGGAGCTTTCATGCCATTGTATCACTTTCCTGCTGCCAAGCATGCAGCGGGCGATATGCGCCAGATATACGACTGGGACACCAACAAGTATCTGGGACAGATTCCTGAGGCTGCAGAGACGTGGAACGTCATTGGCAACACGAACGAATGGCAGGTAACCATTGGTGAGACAACCTTTGGCGGACGTGAAGAAATGGTTGATACAACAGGCATTATCGACTATGGCTCACTTATTTACATCGCCCTTCAGCGTTCGAAGACGGCTCGTGAGGCCATTCAGGTAATGACTACGCTGGTGGAGCAGTTCGGCTATTGCAGCGAGGGTGAGACCTTCAGCATCTGCGACGCTGACGAGGCTTGGATTATGGAGATGATGGGCTGCGGCAGCGACCGAAAACTCTCGAAGGAGCGTACCGTCTGGGTGGCCATCCGTATTCCCGATGACATGATTTGTGCACATGCCAACCAGAGCCGTATTCGTCAGTTCAACCTGAAGGACAAGCAGAACGTGCTCTATTCGAAGAACGTCATCAAGTATGCGCGTAAGATGGGGTGGTTCAACGGCAAGGACGAGGAGTTTAGTTATGCCGATGCCTATTGTCCTGCTGACTTCGGTGCCCGTCGTTGGTGTGAGGCTCGTGTGTGGAGCTTCTTCAATCGTTTCAGCGATGACTTCTCTGCCTATCTGCCTTGGGCACAGGGTATTGACCCTGATGCAGAGCCCATGCCCCTGTGGATTAAGCCCAACAAGCTGGTAACCCTGCACGACCTACAGACAGCTATGCGTGACCACTTTGAGAACACCCCGTTCTCGCTCGACCAGGATCTGGGCGGTGGTATCTGGGAGATGCCTTATCGTGTGAGTCCCCTGAGCTATAAGGTCGATGGTGAGGCTTATTTCAATGAACGTCCTACATCAACGCAGCAGTCAGCCTTCTCGTTCATCTCACAGATGCGCTCATGGCTTCCTCGTCAGGTGGGTGGTTGCTTCTGGTTCGGCAACGATGACGGCAACATGATTGCCTACGTGCCCATCTACTGTGCTAATACCCGCCAGCCCCTGTGCTTCAATACACTGGGTGCCGATGATATTCACTTCTCGATGGATAATGCTTTCTGGGTGTGCAACTGGGTCAGCAACATGGTTTATCCGCGTTACAGCCTGATGTTCCCTTCGCTGAAGCAGGTGCGTGACTCACTCGACGCTTCCTATGCCGAGTTGCAGCCAACCATTGAGGCTGAGGCAATAGCCCGTTATGGTACCGATGAGACTGCTCTTGCTGCCTACATGACGGAGTATTCCTGCCAGAAGGCTGACGAGATGATGAACCGTTGGCGCCAGCTGGCTTACTTCCTCATCGTGAAGTATAACGATATGGTGGAACGTCCTGACCGCGATGGTCAGTTCTACTATAACGAGCATGGTCTCGGTGCAACTGTCAAGCGTCCCGGCATGGGTACACGTTTTGCCCGTGAGATGAACCGCCACGCTAACCACCGTATGAAGATGCCGAAGAAGTAAAATGAGATATTTTGTTTGGTTTGCCTACGACGGAACAGCCTATCATGGTTGGCAGATACAGCCTAATGGGGTGACGGTGCAAGAGGAATTGCAACGTTGCCTCTCCATGTTGCTGCGCCAGACTATCGAGGTGGTGGGAGCCGGACGTACAGATGCAGGCGTCCATGCCCGTCTCATGGTGGCTCACTTTGACTATGATGGGCCGTACGATATGGATAATCTGGCGTACAAGCTGGATCATGCGCTGCCTCAGGATATCAGCGTTTATAAGGTGGAGCGGGTAAGTGACGACATGCATGCCCGCTTCTCTGCCAAACGTCGCACATACCATTATTACATTCACACGAAGAAATCGCCCTTCCTGCATCGATATTCGTGTCAGCTGCACTACAAGCTTGACTTTGAGGCCATGAACCGTGCTGCACGAGTGCTGATGGAGTACGAGGACTACGGGGCTTTCTGCAAGGCTGGAAGTGACGTAAAAACGACGCTCTGCACGATATATGCTGCAGAGTGGCATCAGACGAGTGAGACGGAGTGGTATTTTGAGATTGCTGCCAACCGTTTCCTGCGCAACATGGTAAGGGCTGTCGTCGGTACCCTCATAGAGGTTGGGCGCGGACGAATGTCTCTGGATGAGTTCCGTGATGTCATTGCCAAGGGCAGTCGTAGTGGGGCAGGGGAATCGATGCCTGCTAATGCGCTGTTCCTGGAAAATGTGGAGTATTGAATATGTGGTTACTGTTAGCATTTCTTTCGGCTGCCCTGCTGGGCTGTTACGATTCTTTCAAGAAAGAAGCACTTAAGGATAACGCCGTCATTCCCGTGTTGTTCCTCAACACGCTGTTCTCGTCGCTTATCTTCCTGCCTTTCATTGTGCTGAGCCATACCACGTCTGTGCTTGATTCTACAGATTTTCATGTGGCAGCTGGTGGATGGGAGGTTCATAAGTTCATCCTTTTGAAGAGTCTGATAGTGTTAAGTAGTTGGCTGTTAGGCTACTTCGGTATGAAGCATCTGCCGCTGACCATCGTTGGTCCCATCAATGCCACACGTCCTGTGATGGTGCTCGTGGGTGCCTTGTTGTTCTATGGTGAGCGACTGAACTTGTGGCAATGGGTGGGTGTGACGTTGGCTGTCATCTCATTCTTTCTGTTGAGTCGCAGTAGTAAGAAAGAAGGCATCGACTTTAAGCACGACCACTGGATATGGATGATTGTGGGTGCTGCGGCTTTAGGAGCCATCAGTGGCCTCTATGATAAGTACCTCATGGCACCTGTCGGTGAGGGCGGGGTGGGGCTTGACCGCATGATGGTGCAGTCGTGGTACAATATCTATCAAAGTGTCATGATGGGTGCAATGCTCCTGTTGCTGTGGTGGCCTACTCATAAGAAAACCACGCCCTTTTCGTGGAAATGGTCTATTATCGGTGTCAGCGTTTTCCTCTCGACGGCAGACTTTATGTATTTCTACTCATTGTCGCTGCCCGATGCCATGATTAGTATTGTGTCGATGATTCGTCGTGGAAGTGTCATTGTCAGTTTCCTCTTTGGAGCAATGATTTTCCAAGAGAAAAACCTCAAAGCCAAAGCCGTTGATTTAGCATTGGTATTGCTTGGAATGGTGTTCCTTTATATCGGTTCACATTGATTTCTCTCTTTTTTTTTGGTAGAATGAAAAAATGTTCGTACCTTTGAAACCTCAATTCAGAGAACCAACATTAAGCTAAGAGTGTATGATTGAATATATCTCACAGAATCTGTGGCAGTTTTGGACGGTGATTGCCGTCATCTGCCTTATCCTCGAACTCACTTCGGGCGACTTTTTTATTATGTGTTTCGCTATCGGCGGAGCGGTAGCAGCCCTTGTGTCACCTTTCTCCAACTTCTATGTTCAGTTGGCCGTGTTTGCGGTGGTGAGCTTGGTGAGCATCTTCACAGTACGTCCTGTGGCGCTGAAGTGGTTCCACAGGAATAATCCAGACCGTGTGAGCAACGCCGATGCCTTGTTGGGACGTGAGGGATTTGTGAAGGAAACTATTGAGGCAGGCGGCTTCGGACGTGTAGCTATCGATGGTGATGTGTGGAAAGCTAAAAGTGCTGACGGTAGCGCCGTTGAGGTTAGTGCCAAGGTTAAGGTTGTCAATCGTGAAAGCACAATAATAACAGTAGAAACAATTTAAAACGAAGAAATATGGAACCTATTTTTTATGTATTGATAGTCGTTGTACTTTGTGTACTGGTACTGGCTAAGAAGGCCCTGGTGATTATCCCTCAGTCGGAAACCAAGATCGTTGAACGTCTCGGACGTTATCATGCTACGCTGAACCCTGGTATCAACATCATCATTCCCTTCATCGACCGTGCCAAGGACATCGTCATCCTGAGCCGTGGACGTTACATGTACTCCACCACCATCGACCTGCGCGAACAGGTGTATGACTTCCCCAAGCAGAACGTGATTACCAAGGATAACGTGCAGACCGAGATCAATGCGCTGCTCTACTTCCAAATCGTCGATCCGTTTAAGGCTGCCTACGAGATTTCAAACCTGCCCAACGCCATCGAGAAACTGACGCAGACAACCCTGCGTAACATCATCGGTGAGCTGGAGCTGGACGAGACGCTGACCTCGCGCGATACTATTAATAAGAAGCTCGGACTGGTGCTGGACGAGGCAACCGACAAGTGGGGCGTCAAGGTGAACCGCGTGGAGCTGCAGGACATCACACCTCCTGAGAGCGTGCTTACCGCTATGGAGAAACAGATGCAGGCAGAGCGTAATAAGCGTGCCACCATCTTGACGTCAGAAGGTAAGAAGGCTGCCGACATTCTCCAGTCTGAGGGTGAGAAGACCGCCATCATCAACAAGGCCGAGGCTGCCAAGCAGGAAGCTATTCTCAATGCCGAAGGTGAGGCCATGGCCCGCATCCGCAAGGCTGAGGCAGAGGCTAAGGCTATTGAGCTTATCACCGAGGCTGTGGGCAAGAGTACCAATCCTGCCAACTACCTCTTGGCACAGAAATATATCCAGATGTTGCAGGAACTGGCACAAGGCCCGGCACAGAAGACTGTCTATCTGCCTTACGAGGCAACGAACCTGATGGGAAGCATTGGCGGCATCAAGGATTTATTTAAGTCAGAATAACATAGTATAATGGTACATAATATCTTCAAGGGTCTCGGCATAGCGCTGGTAACACCCTTCACTACCGATGGGCAGGTTGACTATCCTGCACTCATCCGACTTGTAAATTATCAATTGGATAACGGAGCTGACTTCTTCTGCATCCTGGCAACGACTGGCGAGACGCCCTGTCTGACACGCGAGGAGAAGCAGAAGATTAAAGACACGGTGGTTGACCTCGTGCAGGCTCGTGTGCCCATTCTCATGGGTTGTGGCGGCTATAACACGGCTGCTGTTATTGAGGAGTTGCAGACAGGTGATTTTAAGGGTATCGACGGCATTCTGAGTGTATGCCCATATTATAATAAGCCCTCGCAGGAAGGTCTCTACCAGCATTTCAAGGCTATTGCTGCTGCTACCAGCCTGCCGGTAGTGCTCTATAACGTTCCAGGCCGTACCGGTGTTAATATGCAGGCAGCTACTACGGTACGTCTGGCCCGTGACTGCAAGAACATTGTTGCTATCAAGGAGGCTTCTGGCAATCTGGAGCAGGTGGACGAAATTATCAAGAACAAGCCCAATGACTTTGACGTTATCAGCGGTGACGACTCGTTGACCTTCCCCATGGTCAGCTGTGGCGCCGTTGGTGTTATTAGCGTTATAGGTAACGCTCTGCCTCGTGAGTTCTCGAAGATGATACGCCTGCAGTTCCGTGGTGAGTACGAGGCAGCCCGTAAGATTCATCATCGCTTCACAGACCTCTTCTCCCTGCTCTTTGTCGATGGCAACCCTGCAGGTGTGAAGGCCATGCTTCATGAGATGGGCTTTATTGAAAATGTGCTGCGTCTGCCACTCGTTCCTACTCGTATCTCTACGTTGCAGAAGATGAGTGAAATCATGAAGGAACTGAAAATCTGATGGATAATATCATCCACGAGATAACGCCTTTGCATGGTCGTGATGTGCTTTACATTGCCGACCGTCATAAAAAGGAGTTCAACTACCCCATACACAATCATGAGGTCTTTGAACTGAACTTCGTGGAGAACGGTGCAGGTGTAAGGCGTACGGTGGGTGATTCGTCAGAAGTCATTGGTGACTACGACCTTGTACTCATCACTTCTCCTGACTTGGAACATGTTTGGGAACAGCATGAGTGCCAGAGCCCTGATGTGCATGAAATCACCATTCAGTTTGATATCGACATCTCCGAAGAAGGTCTGTTTGGAAAAAATCCTTATCGAAGCATCCGGTCAATGATTATGGAAGCCCGTAAAGGACTTTGCTTCTCCATGTCGGCCATCATGCATGTTTATCCGCTACTCGTTGGACTTAGTGAGGTCAAGGATGGTTTTTACGCGATGCAGCAGTTTCTCACCATTCTTTATGAGTTGTCCAGACAGGACGGAGCACGCACGCTTGCCACCAGTAGTTATGCCAAGGTAAGTGTGGAAAGTGACTCCCGTCGTGTCCTTAAGGTCAAGAAGTATATCTCAAGTCACTATCAGGAAGATCTGCGTCTGTCAGAACTGGCAGATATTGCTGGCATGAGTCCTTCAGCCTTTAGTCGTTTCTTCAAGCTCCGTACCGGTCGTAACCTTTCCGAGTACATTATTGACATGAGACTGGGTTATGCAAGCCGGCAGCTTGTTGATACTTCCAAGAGCATCAGTGAAATCAGTTTCCTTTGTGGCTTCAATAATCTGAGTAATTTTAATCGGGTCTTCAAGAAGAAAAAGGGATGTAAACCTTCTGAGTTCCGCGAAAAGTATCGCAAGACTCGCATTATTGTCTAAAAAATACGCTGAGGAGGAAAAAAGTCCGAAAAATATTTGGTGGTTACAAAAAAACTCCTTACCTTTGCACCCGCAAATAAGAAAAAGGCTCCCTAGCTCAACTGAATAGAGCATCTGACTACGGATCAGAAGGTTGTGGGTTTGAATCCCGCGGGAGTCACGAAACAATGAAAGAAGCAGGCAAAGTTGAACTTTAGCCTGTTTTTTTCTTGTCTCGTGTTGCTCGGCCCGTGGCAGGGGGAGGGATCGACTCTGTCAATCCCGCGGGAGTCACAAAAGAGAAGACCAAGATTTTCATCTTGGTCTTCTCTTTTTGCTTTATAGTGCTTCGTCGTCAGGACGTTCTGGCTTGTGGTTTTGCTTGGGCAAGTGTTTTTTCTTGCGTAGCCAAGCGGCCTTTCGCGCCTCGTATTCCTCGTAGTGGCGTTCCAGAAAGTTGTCCGCCATTGTCAGTTTCCTTTATTGTATATGACGCTAATGGTGACTGGCGCATGGGTATTTCCACTGCCTCCTACCAGTTTGGCGCTTGATAGTGTCATCTGGTTTGCGATGTTCGTCACCTCGTACGTTGATGAGTTGTAGGTGTAGTCAATGGGAACGAGTACAACCTTATTCCAGTCTTCGTCACCAGCTGTTCTGTTCTTGTATAGCGAGGTGACAAGGGTCGAAATGTTGTTAAATGTGTATTGTGTTCCGTTTAGTGAGCATACAAACGATGTCTTATTATCGGGTATGGTCTTTGTCTCGAAGAACGAATAGAGCTTTGCCTTGGGGATTAGCAGGAGGTATTTGGGAGCGTCATTGTTCTCGTCGTCCTTTTCAATATAGCGGTTAAAGGTAATCTTTGACTGTACGATAGTATCATTCTCGTGTCCTTTCATGATGCTCTCCACAGGAAGAGTGACCTCGGTAAACAGACCTGCCGGGCTCTTGATGTATGTACAACTGTTGTCATTTGCCAGTTCCTGAATGTGCTTCTTGTCAATGGTGATGGAAGTGGTGCGTGCTACTTCCTCTGTGCCTGTGAATACCCTGTTCGCAGAAATCACGCTGTCGTTACGGTTGTATCGGAAATAAACCACCAACTCTGTGGTATAGACTTGCGACATGATGCCAGCACCGTCGGTAGTCTTAATGAAGAAACCTGGACATACGTTATGTACGAACGAATAGGTCTTCTTGAAGTATTCGGGATGGTTGTAGTATGAATGCATGAGATAAGAGCCGTAGTTATTATACGTTACTCCGTTCTTGTCAGTATAGGGATCATTCAGCGTAACGTTGATGTACGGGATGTATGATGACTCATCGCGTCTGCTCTCGCTGATGAGGTAGTTGACATAGGTGTAGCTCTTCTGCTTCTTGATGCCATCCTCTCTGATGAGTCCGCGCTCAAAGGGATCGAAGTCCGAATAATAGACTTTGCCTTCCTCCAGAGGTGTTGCCATTTCGTAGGCAGTCAGCTTCATCGGTGCCAGTGAGTCACCCACATGTGCCTGAATATAGATGTTGAGGTGGCAGGAGTCTGCAATAGCCTGACCATCTATTCTTCCTAAAATAGTGTTCTCTGTCGGGAACATATTATTGGATATCTGCTCCAGCTGTACAAACTGCGTGATATAGTCGGCTGTAACATAGTCTCCAGTCTCAGGGTCTTTCATGCGTCCCAGATAATCGTAGGTGCTTCGCGAAAGGACAGAGTCAATCACAATGGAACGGGTTGATACCTTGAAGGTATCGGCAATAATCGAGAAGTGATCGACATCCTTTGTCAGCGATGCTCCGATGTCCTGTGTATTATCATCACATGCAGAGATTGTCATTGCTGTCAACAAAACCCCTGCTATAAACTTGATTTTCATTTGATGCTTAATTATAATATGTGCTTGTTGATTTCCTAATGTTATTTTATTCACCGAGCTGATCGTAGAATGCTTCGTAGGCATCGCCAAACTCTTCTCCCGGATAGCGGAGCAGAGGCTTCTTGTTGTCCTTAACATACTTCAGCAAGTCGGCACTGACTTCCTTGTCGGCCTCGATGATGCCGTCTGAGTAATCAATAGCCAGCTTGTTTAACTCGTTGAAATCAAATTTGTCATTGTACTTCTCCAGTAACTCAGCCTTAGCTTCCTTGAATTCCAGACACTGCTTGAAGTTCTCGCCTAAGTTTGAATTCAGCGACTTGGTGAAAAGAGATGTTACGACCTTGGTATTGGCATAGGATGGCTCTTCTTGGTAGGCTGTCTTGATATAGAACGGCACCACGGCACTCATCCATCCCTGACAATGAATGACGTCTGGAATCCAACGCAGTTTCTTGACGGTCTCTAATACGCCGCGGGCAAAGAAGATGGCACGCTCACCATTGTCGGTATAGTCCTCACCGTTCTCGTCCATAATCATCTGGCGCTTTGAGAAGTAGTCGTCATTGTCGATGAAATAAACCTGCACGCGTGTCTGCACGATGGTAGCCACCTTGATAATCAAAGGGTGGTCAGTGTCATTGATAATAAGATTCATACCTGACAGGCGAATAACCTCATGCAACTGCCCGCGACGCTCATTAATGTTGCCCCATTTGGGCATGAACGTGCGAATTTCGTGACCTTTCTCTTGAATGGTCTGAGGTACTTTCTTTCCCATCGTGGCCAGTTCGGTTTCGGGTACGTAAGGTATAGTCTCCTGATTGATGAATAATATTTTCTTTGCCATGACTATTTGTTTTTTGTAGCGCAAAGGTACGAAAAAATATGGAGAAATAGGAATTTTGCCACGCTTTTTAGTATTTTTAGCCTCTTATTTGGGATATTTTCACGATATTTCTTTCTTATTTGACAAAAATGTTGTTATTTTGCACCCTCAAATCGAATATGTAAATGATAAAGGTTTTTCAAAAGATTGTTGATTTGCAGAATGCGCTGTTCGATGAGCGCAAACTGGGAAAGTCGATAGGACTGGTTCCTACGATGGGTGCCTTGCACGAAGGTCACGCCTCATTGGTACGTCGTAGTGTCAAGGAGAATGAGATAACAGTGGTGTCGGTATTTGTCAACCCGACACAGTTCAATGACAAGAATGACTTGAAGAATTATCCGCGTACGCTGGAAGCTGACTGTAAGCTTCTGGATGAGTGCGGTGCCGACTATGTGCTGGCTCCTTCGGTGGAGGAGATGTATCCCGTTCCCGATACGCGTCAGTTTGAATATCCGCCCGTTTCCACTGTGATGGAAGGTGCTCACCGTCCTGGACACTTCAACGGTGTCTGTCAGGTGGTAAGCCGTTTGTTCTATATCGTTAAGCCTAACCGTGCTTATTTCGGTGAGAAAGACTGGCAGCAGATTGCTGTTGTGAAGGCAATGGTTCGTCACTTAGGCATTAACGTGCAGATTGTTGAGTGTGACATCGTGCGCGATGAAGACGGTCTGGCCAAGAGCTCGCGTAACACGTTGCTGGCTCCTGACGAGCGTGCTATCGCTCCCGCCATCTACAAGGCATTAAAGGCCAGCGTCACCTACGCCAAGAAGCATACTGTACAGGAGACGCACGACAAGGTGGTCAGCGACATCAATGCTGTTGAGGGCCTTGACGTGGAGTACTTCTCTATTGTTGACGGAAATACGTTACAGGACGTTACGTCGTGGGACGATTCTCCCTATGTCATCGGCTGTATCACCGTCTATTGCGGCAAGACGCCCATTCGCCTCATTGACCACATTAAATATAAGGAATCATGATGATAGAAGTATTGAAGTCGAAGCTTCACTGTGTAACGGTGACGGAAGCCAATCTCAACTACATGGGGAGCATTACCATCGACGAGGACTTGATGGATGCTGCCAATCTCATTGCAGGCGAGAAGGTGCAGGTGCTTGACAATAACAACGGCGAGCGTTTCGAGACCTATATTATTAAAGGTGAGCGCGGCAGTGGTTGCATCTGTCTGAACGGAGCTGCAGCCCGCAGGGTTCAAGTGGGTGATGTCATCATCATCATCTCCTATGCCATGATGGACTTCGAGGAAGCCAAACAATTCAAGCCGACTGTGATATTTCCTAAAGAAGGAAACAAGCTATAAAAAAAGCCGCTCACAATGTTGAGCGGCTTTTTTGTATTACTCGATAACCACGAGTGCGTCGTCTTCCATGACGCTCTGTCCTGTTTGGACAAGTACGGCCGTAACCTTACCGCCCTTCTCGGCTTCCAGGTTGTTGGCCATCTTCATGGCTTCCAATACGACAACGATATCTCCGGGCTGTACCTCGTCGCCTACGGCCACCTTCACCTCGATGATGGTGCCGGGCAGGGGAGCCTTGACAGCGTTGTTAGTGTTCACGTTGGCAGCGTCGGCAGTAGCAGTTGCAGCACCTTCGCTGGCAGCAGCAGCGGGCTTGCCCAGCACAACCTTCTTCTTCTCGGGTTCAGCTTCGGGTTCCATTTCCACCTTGAAGTCCTCACCGTTCACTTTTACGGCAGCGATGTTATCGACGATGTCGCCGATCTCCACCTCGTACTTGTTGCCGTTGATAGTATATTTGTATTCCTTCATAATTCTGATTTTACGATTTTACGATTCTACGATTTTACAATTGTCATTACCTGAAGTAAATGGTCAAATGGTAAAATAGTTCAATGGTCTAACCTCACGGGTGTTCTGTCATACTCAGGGCATAGCCGTTCCACTGGGTCATCTTCTCCTGAATGGTGATGATGCCCGTCTCCTTGTCGTGGACGTTGTTACCCTTGAACTCGTGCAGCGCCAATGCAATGGCTGCATAAACTTCGTTCTTATTCATTGTATAATTTTACTATTTCACAATTTCACAATTTCACTATTCCTGTCAGCACGGAGCCAATAGTCAAATAGTGAAATAGATCAATTGTCCAATTAAACTACATAGGAATGTTACCATGCTTCTTGGCAGGCAGTGCATCGCGCTTGGTAGCCAGCTGGGCCAGACCGCGGCAGATGCGGAAACGAGTGTTGCGCGGCTCAATCACGTCATCAATGTAGCCATACTTGGCAGCCTGATAGGGATTAGCGAACAGCTCGTCGTACTCCTGCTCCTTCTCGGCGATGAATGCCTTAACATCCTCACCAGCTTCCTTCTTAGCCTTGGCTTCCTTGGCATAGAGTACTGCAGCAGCACCGCTGGCACCCATCACGGCAATCTCAGCTGAGGGCCATGCGTAGTTCAGGTCGGTATGCAGCTGCTTAGAACCCATCACGATGTGCGAACCACCGTACGACTTACGCAGTGTGACGGTAATCTTGGGTACTGTAGCCTCACCGTAAGCATAGAGCAGCTGTGCTCCGTGCAGGATGACAGCATTGTACTCCTGACCGGTACCAGGCAGGAATCCGGGAACGTCAACCAGTGAGACGATAGGAATATTGAAGGCGTCGCAGAAACGTACGAAACGGGCACCCTTGCGGCTTGCGTTCACGTCGAGCACACCAGCATAGCATGAGGGCTGGTTAGCTACGATACCAACGCTCTGTCCATTGAAGCGAGCGAAGCCCACGATGATGTTCTTGGCGAACTTAGGCTGTACCTCGAAGAACTCTCCGTCGTCAACCACAGCACCAATGACCTTGTACATGTCGTATGCCTCGTTGGGGTTCTCAGGAATAATCTCGTTGAGTGAATCCTCCAGACGGTCGATGGGGTCAGTGCACTGCTTGCGAGGAGCCTGCTCCATATTGTTTGAAGGAATATAGCTGAGCAGCGTCTTAATCATCTCTGCAGCCTCTTCCTCAGTCTTAGCGGTGAAGTGTGTTACACCTGACTTAGAGGCGTGTACTCTGGCACCACCCAGATGCTCCTGGTCAATATCCTCGCCCGTAACGGTCTTTACCACCTTCGGACCAGTCAGGAACATGTATGAGATACCTTCCATCATCAACGTGAAGTCGGTGAGGGCAGGGGAGTAAACGGCACCACCGGCGCAGGGACCGTAGATACCTGAAATCTGAGGAATAACACCTGAAGCCAGGATGTTACGCTCAAAGATCTCAGCGTAACCAGCCAGCGCGTTGATACCCTCCTGGATACGTGCACCACCAGAGTCGTTCAGACCAATGACAGGAGCACCCATCTTCATGGCCATATCCATCACCTTGCAGATTTTCTGGCTCATGGTCTCAGAAAGAGAACCGGCATGAACGGTGAAGTCCTGTGCAAAAACGAATACCAGACGACCGTCAATCGTTCCGCTACCTGCTACGACGCCATCACCGAGGAACTGCTTCTTCTCCATGCCGAAGTTGTGGCAACGGTGTTCCTTGAACATGTCGTACTCTTCGAACGAGCCGGCATCGAGCAGCATGTCAATGCGCTCGCGGGCTGTATATTTACCTTTCTGATGTTGTTTCTCGATCGCTTTCTCACCGCCGCCCAGACGTGCTTGTTCACGCTTGGCGATGAGCTGCTTGATTTTTTCTAATTGCTTGCTCATTGTTTTATTATTAATTATCAATTGTAAATTCTCAATTCTCAATTTACTCCGGGTGTTCGCAGAGCTCTGTCAGGATTCCACAAGTGGATTTCGGATGCAGGAAGGCGATGTTCAGACCCTCGGCACCCTTGCGGGGCTTCTCGTCGATGAGGCGTACGCCCTTCTCGCTGACCTCGGCCAGTGCATTAGCTACACCGTCTTCAATGCAGAAAGCTACGTGGTGTACACCCTTGTTGCCTTTGTCGAGCCACTTCTGGATGGTGCTTTCTGGTGATGTCGGCTCCAGCAGTTCCAGCTTTACCTCACCACATTTCAGAAAGGCAGTCTTTACTTTCTGGTCTTCCACTACTTCTGTTGCATAACACTCCAAACCCAGTACTTCCGTGAAGAAGGGCAGGCTCTCTTCAATGCTCTGGACAGCAATGCCCAGATGCTCAATGTGTGAAATCTTCATACCTTACTAATATTAGTTATATAAATTTGATTGCAAAGGTAGTGCAAACTGAGCGAAAAACCAAATTTATTGTGAAAAATTTGTTTTTCCGAAGTGAAGCCTATCTTCGAGACGAAGTCTCAAAGTACGAATAAACGAGCACATAACCAATATTATTTGTAATCATATAATGTTACGTGCAGTATCTTCCATTCGTCGCAAGCTATACGCACATGGCGTCCCTGATGGTCTTGGTCACCATTCATTCGGCGCAAATATTTCATCTGTCCTTGTTGGTCGATACTCACTTCATCGACACTGGCAATGCCCTTACGGGATCCGTTGAAGATGTTTGATGGCTGGTGTTTGATGTCTGATGGAATTCCTGCGGCTACGAAGCCGTCTTCACCCAATACCTGTTGCTGTTCATGGGTTTTCTCATACTCAGATGCAAAGGCGACAACCACACCCGTTCCTGCCAGCAGATACTCGTTTTTGGCAAGTTTCATAAGAACGGCACCACCCTCAGGCCATGTGGAGCCGTCGGTGGCACGAGGGTCCCAAGGCAGCGTATAGTAGTGACGACAGGTGATGACCATGCCGTCATCCGCGATGATGCGTTCCTTATCCTCTTGGTCGAAAAGCAAACCCCATGAGAATTTATGATTTAACGATTTGCAATTTACAATTTGCTTTAGTAAAGCATACGCTTGTGTTACAGACTCTGTCTCTTTGGGCGATGCCTGGTCAATAGCGAAAGGCGAGAAACCGAGGGCATCGTGCTCACCGAAGACATAGAGCGCACGGGCTCCGCTGTTCTCACAACAACGGCTTTCGGGGATAAAGAGTCGGTTGTTGGGTAGCGCATATTTGTCCGCCCAACCCTTGAAGCCTGTATCATAAATGTCTGGAGCCAGACAAAGCAACTGTGGAGCACCACAATGCCAAAGGTCGATGAGGTGAGCCAGTGGCCCTGCCGACGGATATTGTCCAGGCTGACGGCCTCGACTGTTCATCGCTGCATTCACGTAGAGAGGCATCTGGGTATATTTACGTGCGGTCTCGCAGAGTCGTCCGACGTACTTGGCATAGTAGTAGGCCATGAATATTTCGTCAGTATAGATATCGTCTCCGAACGCCTCAGTCCAGCTCTTCCCTTCAGCGTTGAAACGTTCCTTCAGCCACGGGTGCAGCGTCTTCAGGTTCTTTTTCAGATAGCTGATGAGTTCCCTCGGTACCCCTTTCTTATATACATCATCTGCCAGCCGTGAGTGGTCGCGGGCATCCTCCAGCATACCAATCTCGTTCTCTACCTGTATCATCGACACCACGTCGCTACCTGTCTCGCTGATGTGCTTCACTAACGCCTCGAAAGCCCTGTTGTCAGCTTGAAACACGTTCTCGGAGAACGGGCTGGCTATCTCCAACGGCTTGCCCTGCTGCGTTCTTGCTCGCGGGAAACGCTTGGTATCCAGCTTGAACCATAACGGCGCATAACACGACATAGAGTTTTTCCATGCGCCGAACCACAGGAACACCACCTTTAGCTGCAAGTCCCTTGCCTGCTGGATGGTGCGGTCGATGAGAGTAAAGTCATAGTCCCCCTCCGTGGGCTCCATCAATTCCCAATAGGCAGGCACCAATACGGTGTTCAGTCCAAGCGCCTTCATACGAGGCATCACCTCGTCGATATCCTCAACACTTGTTGCGGCTGAGTTGCTTAGTTCACCACCAAGGATTCTCTCACTTGTTTGAGCCAGCCCCGATAGGGTAAGCATCAAGATTGTTATGATAATAGACAGTTTTCTCATCTTTGACTGAGCTTTAAGCCCCGTCATAACCATTGAAAACAGGATGAATAGCAATACCTTCTTCATATTCACTTCATGCTTTTTTGTAAATATAATAGGTACCACCATTGCTTTGAGCATATTTGCGAAGCAGGGCTTGTATGTATTCTGCATTCTCCCTGACACGCTGTTCATTGCCATCGTAGCCATTGATGAGAACTACAAGATGTGTGGTCTCAAGGGTCATCTTCGTTCGCTCATGATCGCTGGTGGGAGTCCCCACACCACCTTCTGCATCACGATAAACCGGCAGGCCATGAATATTGATCATTCCACGACCTATGCCCTCGTAAGGCTCACCCTCACGTCCGATGCCCAACGTCAGCGTGTCGCCTTTGAACTGGTCTGCATCAAAGCCGCCAATGCTGTAGCCAAATGCGATGGAAGCCAGATTCACCAAATCAACCAAGGTGTCACGCTGGTAAAGTTCCTTGCCTTGTAATACTCGACGAACAAGAGCCTCTGACGCAGGACGGTATCTGGACGGATCTTTGCCACAGGCCTTATAGACACGTCTGGTTGCTGCGATGCTAGTAATCTCTTTCAAAGACTCTGTAGTCAGCTCTTGACGGAACTTGTCGCCAAGACGCTTAATCTCTTCCCAAAGTGCTTCGTTATATGCCGTGTTGACAACCTCTGCCTCCACACACGCACCGACAAACTCTGGGCATATCTGCTCTATTTCTTGGGATACAATAACCTTGACCATTTGTTATGCTGTTCTTTAAACTTTCCTAAATGTGCGTACAAAAATACAACATTTCGGATTAATATGATTAGTTTTGTATTCCATTTTAAGTGAATTTAGGTTTTAAAGCTCCGTAAATCTCTTACATTTTACATCAAAATAAAAGACAATGAATTGTAACGATATTATAAACTTGATCCTGATATACCTCGCTCTCATAAACGTGGTAACGTTTTTCGTATATGGTCTGGACAAGTGGAAAGCCAAGAAGTCTTTGTGGCGTACCAGAGAAGTTTCTTTATTGACATTGGCATTGCTTGGTGGAAGCGTGGGCGCTTGGTTAGGAATGAAAATCTGGCATCATAAGACGCAGCACAAAAAGTTCAAATATGGCATACCGGCCATCATCATTGTCCAACTCGCATTAATTGGCTATCTGCTCTATAGTGGTGAACCTAATTAATCATAAGAACTAAGTGGCATCATTCACGACACCGAACCTCTTTCATCTTACATCAGCCCTCTAACTTGCCAAAGGCAACACATCTTACATCATATATCAAACATCGTTCACTCCCATCCATCTTCCATCGTGATGTTCTTGGCTTATGTCAAGGGACAATCTTTATATCTTACTCATTCCTTGATGGCATCTTGCACCACTAATCCTGCCAGCATGA
>CAMVQS010000025.1 GCA_947169685.1 uncultured Prevotella sp.
CCCTCGCTCGACTCTGCCGCTTGCAAGGCAAGAACTCCCCTTAACTCCTCCTAACCCCCTAACACTATGCGAAGAATAGATTTGATCGTCGTTCACTGCAGCGCCACGCGCTGCAACAGGAGCTACCCCGTGGAGACGCTCATTGCCGACCACCGGAAGCGGTTTGGATACACCGGCTACCACTACTACGTGACACGTGACGGACAGCTGTACCAGACGAGGCACGAGAACCTGAAGGGCGCACATGCCAAGGGATACAACGAACACTCGATCGGCGTATGCTACGAGGGCGGGCTGAACCCGCAGGGCAAGCCCGCCGACACACGTACCGACAAGCAGAAGCACACGCTGCTCGCCCTGCTCTGTTCGCTGAAGCTCGACTACCCCGATGCCGTCATCCTCGGACACCGCGATCTGCCTGACGTCCACAAGGCGTGTCCCTGCTTCGATGCACGGGCAGAGTACCGGGATTTGTAATATAGAAAAAGAAAAAGTGGAGCCCATCATCAACGAGTTCCACTTTTTCTTTTATCTGTTTACAGCAGTCGCTTGGCGAAGTAGCGTACAGGATACCATACGCTCAAGAAGCCTACGGCCAGAACGGTGACAAAGACCAGAACGATGTCCCACGGATGAACGCTGACGGGATAGGCATTGACCACAAACGAATCGCTTGACGGGCCCAATGCCACCAAACCATAAGTCTGCTGCAGCCAGCAGAGAAATAGTCCCAGCACAATACCCAAGACTGCACCAATAGCCGATATCATACGTCCCTCGAAAAGGAAGATACGGACAATCTGCTTGTCGGAGGCTCCAAGGTTACGCAGTGTCACCACGTCGTCCTTCTTGTCGATGATGAGCATGGAGAGGCTGCCGATGATGTTGAAGCTGGCCACGATGAGGATGAACGTCAGGAAGATGTAAGCCATGAACTTCTCAATCTTCATGATCTTGAAGGTATCATCCTGCTGCTCGTAGCGGTCTTGTACGATATACTTGTCACCAGCAATCTTCTTAATCTCGCTCTTCACACGGTCAAAGTCGCTCTCTGGTTTCAGTCGTAACTCCAATGACGACAGGCGTCCTTCCTGCTCAAAAAGATGTCGTGCAAAATCGAGGCTTGTCAGAATATATTTAGCATCATATTTGGCCTGACGCACACTGAACAAGGCACCGGGTGAATACAACTCATCGACCGTGAAGCCTTGGGAGGGGTCTGCCATATTCAGCTGCCCTTCGCGACGCGGGGCATATACCTGTACGGTTCCAGGGAAGGAATAGCCCATTCCCAGCTGTTCGGCAATGCGAATACCGATGATACCATAATTCATATCTGCAGCGTGCAACATGTACTTGTCGGCATTGTTCTCACGCAGGGTGTCGCCATCCTCCAGAATTTCGACGATATGAGTCAGGCGGTTGAAGTTGTCCTCCACACCTTTGATGGTTACCATAGCCTGATGATGGTTATAGACGGCCAGAGCCTGGTCTTCAAGACTCTCCATGGCCACGTCAATCTGCGGCAGTTGACGTATCTCAGTCAGAACAGGGTCGTTGGCAGGTGCCGTCTTGCCTTTGGCAGGCATGACTTTGATTTGCGGGTCGAAGGCCGTGAAGAAGGTCGCCACAAGGTCGTGGAAGCCGTTGAACACGCTAAGTGTCACAACCAGTGCCATGGTGGCAATGGTCACGCCAACGACGCTCACACCACTGATAATGTTGATGGCATGGGTCGATTTCTTGGAGAACAGATAGCGACGCGCTATGAAAAACGGGAAATTCATTGTTTCAGTAGCTCGTCGATATGTTCTATGTAGTCCAGACTGTCATCAATGAAGAAACGCAGTTCTGGAACGATACGCAACTGATGACGGATGCGAGTACCAAGCTCGTAGCGTATCTGCTTCTCGTTAGCGGTGATGTTACGAAGCATCTGGTCTCCCTTCTCGCTGGGGAAAATGCTCAGATAAGCGGTGCAGATGCTCAGGTCTGGTGATATCTTCACGCGGGTCACACTAACCATCGTGCCATGCATGGCGCGGGTCTGCTGCTGGAAAATAATGCTCAGCTCCTTCTGCAGCAGGCGTGCAATTTTGTTTTGTCTTGTCTCTTGCATATTCTTACTTGTTTTTATTGTTTCAATAGAAATGATATAAAGTCTAACTCATAGGGAACCGCTGCCGGCACATGGTCCAGATTCAGCAGTTTGTACTCTACACGTGCACCGCAACGTTTCAATCTTTTATACAACTCCCAGAAGCAGGCAATGGGCACATAGGTATCGTGACGTGAGTGGTACAGATGAACCTTGGCCTTAGGCACCCAGTCTTCTGGAATCGTTTTTTCCGTCACCACTTTCATTAACCGCATGTATTCAGGGTTCTGGTCGTTGAAGAATTCGAAGTTCAGGTATTTATCCAGTTTCGTGCCAATTATCTGTGTTAGTTCCGGAATGGGAATATTTCCCTTGCACCAATGGCTGTAGTTCTTCAGCAGCTGGCCCTTGAAGATATGGTTGAAGTCCAATTTCAACTGGTCGTAGTGGTTCATGGAATACACGATATTGGGCAGAATGGCATAATCGCTGTAACGCGAGGTATGGAAGGCCCGCAACGCTACTTCCGGGTAGTAGGCTCCCCCACCTGCGAAGATATGGCGCACGTTGACGTTTAGCTCAGGATGCAGCTGATAATGACGGGCCAGTGCCCATACACCCGAGCCTCCGAGTGAATAACCAAAGAGAAGACTCTCTTTCGGCAGTTTGTAGCTGAGCTCGTCTTCGAGGAACTGCGCTGTGGCCTGTCTCATATCGGCACTTACCTCGGCCACATTGTCGTGTTGCAGGTAGGCGATGGGACGCTTATCAGACACGCCACAGCCGATGAGATCGGGAATAATCGTCACATACCCCATCATGCCAGGGAAGATCTCTGCTGCCATCACGTCGCGCGTGGCACAGTCAATCTTGCTTCGCGTTAACGGGGAAACTTCGATGACTCCTTTGGGTCGCTTTTTACGTGGCATATAGATGACACCTGATGCCAATATCGGTTTGCCATGCGGGTCAATGGTACGGTAGGATATGCCGTAGGCCGTCATGTCACCGATACGCATCATCATTCTCAACAACTGACGGGTATAGGGTAACAGCACCTTGATGCCGATGTCATATTGCGACACGACATGCAGGAATGTCTTGAAAAACCCTAATCGTTTGATGAACAACAGTTCAACAAATTGTCCTCTCATATATTGTTGAGTATTTTAAATCTTCCTTATCAGCGTCAAGCCGTCGCGTAGGGGAAGGATGACCTTCTCTACCCTGTTGTCACTGGCTACATGGTCGTTGAACTCACGGATGCCTGTCGTCTGTTGGTCACGGTCATACGCAGAGTCGATGACGTGGCCGTCCCACAACGTATTGTCGGCAATGATGAAACCTCCCTGACGTATGATGGGCAATACTGCTTCGTAAGTCTCTCGGTAAGTACGCTTGTCACCGTCGATGAATGCCATGTCGAACATGATGTCCAGCTGTGGGGCTTCTGTGATGGCATCGCCAATCATGAACGATATCTTATCCGCAACGGGTGACTGTTCTATCCACTGGCGTGTGAAATCCTCCTGTTCATCGTTTATCTCGAACGTATAGAGATGTCCGTCGGATTCCAGTCCTTCAGCCATACAAAGGGCAGAATAGCCGCTGAACGTGCCCACTTCCAGAATATGCTTCGGACGAATCATCTGAACCAACATCTTCAGCAGCCGCCCTTGCAGATGTCCGCTGGCCATTCGTCCATGAAGCAGATGGATGTTGGTAGCGCGATAAAGCCGGTACAGATACTCCGGCTCCGCGTCAATGTGTTGCAGGATGTACTCCTCTATTGTCATACAGACAAAGCTTCAACGGCAAGTCGATATGAATCCAGTCCAAATCCGCAAATAACACCTTTGCAGGCACACGAAATGAGTGACTTGTGGCGAAACTCCTCACGCTGGTGCACATTCGAGATATGTACCTCAATGACAGGAGTCTTCAGTGAGCGGATGCAGTCTTGCAGTGCCACACTGGTATGCGTGTAGGCTCCGGCATTCAGTATAATGCCGTCATAGGTGAAGCCCACTTCTTGCATCTTGTTGATGAGTTCACCTTCGACGTTACTCTGGTAGTAGCTGATTTCAACATCAGGATATTTCGCCTGCAGTTGTGGCAGGTACTCATCGAACGACGACGAGCCGTAAATGCCTGGTTCCCTTTTCCCTAACAGGTTCAGGTTTGGACCATTAATAATCTGTATCTTCTTCATTACTATTACGAATTACGGCTGCAAAGATACAGCAAATTTTCGACTTAGCGAAAAGAATGTAAATTTATTTACATTTCGAAGGGCGCAAGAATGATTGAAAACTATTTGAGTTTTAGTTCAAAAGGCACCATGGGGAGCCCATTGAGCCCACGAACATTTGCTTCGACTGGACTGTCCTTCCAGGCATAGCGGATTGCTGTTGGAGTGAAAGCAAAGTTTAGAAGTGTTATGACATTGCCCTTGCTTATGGCATACACATTATGGAAAACATGTCCTTCGTCAGCCAGTTCGAAGGTGTAAAGGTCGCCTTCTTGTACGGGTTGGTCGAGTGTCAGTTGAACATGGGTGCCCGTAACTGTGGTCGATACAACCTCTGGCGAGAGTTTCACCTTCTTATTGAATACCAGTTTATCGAAGCAGAGACCGATGCGTTCGGCTACTTCTTTCTTGCGCAGGGGATGAATATCGACGGTTTCACCGAGATCAATGATACAGGCCAGCTCTGCCCGCGGGTCAGCCGCTGCTGCCTGTCGCTGCTGTTCACGGAGGGCTGCCCAGCCACTATTGACAGGTTCCGTTTGGGTTGTGATAGGAGATGGGAAGCCTGTCTGCTGCCGACCGTCATGGTTAGCCAACTGGACGATGACAAACGGCATCTGCTGGTTCTGCCAGCGGTCACGCCAACAGCCCATCAGCTTCTTCAGGTAGTCACCATAGGGGGCAGGATTGCCTGTGTTCGACTCACCCTGATACCATACCACACCACTCAGTGCATATGGTGCAAGGGGATGAAGCACGGCATTGTAGAGCGTCGTCGGCAGGTTCTGCAACGACACATCACCGCTGGGACATGAGGGCATCTCGGCTCCTGCATGGTGCTTCCACTGTTCGCTCAGCCGGATGATATCCTGCGGCATGGGGTTCTGACTGAAACGGTCTTCACCAAAAGCCAGTAGATAGGGCTTCTCAGGAATGAAATGAGCTATACCATATTTATTGATAAAGCGGATGGTAATGACATTGTCGCCTTCGCGCAGCAGACCTTCGGGGATGTCATAGCGACGCGGAGGATACTGATAATACGTGCGGCCTATCTCCTTTCCATTCAAGAAGGTACGGTCGGCATCGAACAACGTTCCAAGCAGCAGACGGGCAGGCTTACCCGCGTGAGCCTTGTCAATAGTAATGTGCTGACGCAGCCAGATGCTGCCAACGATGCCACGTCCGTTCTTCTTTGCCCAGCTGTCTTCCCATTGGCTGACGACTGGCCATGCTGAGTCGTCGTACTCCAGATTGGCAAAATGTTCTGAAAGACCTGGGTCTTTGGCATCCAATAACTCGTTCCAACGCTGGTCAGCCAGCTGATTTGCGCGTGCCTGTGCCCTGACATAGTCATCGCTTTGGTATAGTTTTGTCTTCTCTACCAGCATCGGATAGTCACGCTGCAGGGAGTCGGCAGAAATCCATGCCTCAATGGGCGTGCCACCCCAACTGTTGACAATGATACCTTGCGGCACACCTGTCTCCTGGAACTGACGGATGCCGAGGAACGTGCCGACGGCCGAGAACAGCCAGGCGTTCTGTTTCGTCAGAGGCTTCCAGTTGATGTTCGTTGGACGGATATCGTCTTGAACACCGTGGGTATTTGTCTCGTTCTGCACACGGAACAAGCGTATCTGATTATTGTTAAAATGGTCGATTTCATCGACGTATTGTGGATAAACACGCTCAATGGTTACATCGATATTCGACTGGCCTGAAAGGAGCCAGACGTCGCCAATCAACACATCATCCACCGTCACGTCGTTAATGGTCAGCGTATAGGGACCACCCGCCTTTTGCTTGGGTAGGTCCACGCGCCACCGACCATTCACGTCAGCGGTCGTCGTGTATCGCTTCTTACGGAAGGTAACGGTAACCTGTTCGCCTGCATCGGCTTTACCCCAGATGGGGATTGGCTTTTCACGTTGCAGTACCATGCCTGACTGAAACAGCTGTGGCATTTTTACTTTAGCTTCAAGGGACGACGGCCAAAGGCAAAGCGCCATCAGCCAACACAAAAAGACAAAACGTTTCATCATAACAGAGTGTTTAAGTTTTCTAACGCAAAAGTAGTGAAAAAAGACGATGAAATGGTCTATTCACACATATTTATTATCAAATGAAACAAAAATAAAAACTTATGTTACATCCGAAAACGTTTAGTTCATGGAAAACCGCTACCTTTGCAGCAAATAACTAACGTAAGAGTAACAATTAATTATGGAATTAAACGAGCAAAAAGGTTTTTACAAACTCTCATGGCTACAGCGCATCGGATTTGGATCGGGTGACTTGGCACAAAATCTGATTTTCCAGACGGTAGCATGCTACCTGATGATTTACCTCACTACAGTACTGAAATTAAATCCAGCCTTTGTCAGCGGACTGATTCTCGCAGTTCGACTCATCGACTGTTTCTGGAGTCCTGTAGTTGGGCGCTATATTGACAACCGCAATCCAAAATTAGGCAAATACCGTTCCTATCTCCTGTATGGTGGTATTCCTCTTACCATTGCCGCCTGTCTGCTGATGCTTCCTCAGGCCGCCACTTGGTCCATGGGGCTGAAGATTGCCTATGCCACCATCAGCTATACTGTGCTGAGCATGATTTACTCGGTAGTCAACATACCATACGGCTCTATCATGGCCAGTATGACCCGTGACAACGACGAGGTGCTGATCCTTACTTCTACACGAATGGTATGTGCCAATATCGGTCAGATTGTTGTTCAGGCAGGCTTCCCCATCGGACTCGCCCTGTGTGTCCATACGGCAATCGACTGGAATCAAGCTACGTTTATGGCTATTGGCACAATACCCGCTTTCATCATTTTACCTTCTCTGCCAATGTTGAAGAAATGGTTGGGTAAGAAAGGTCTTTACTATACCCTTCTCTCCATCGGCTTGGTTGGCTTTGCCATCCTCTTTATCATTGGTAAGTTCTTTGATGTGGAGAGCTGCAATACCATTGTTCAGATTGCAAAGGTCATGACAGGTGTCGGACTGCTTGTCGGTTCTCTCATGTGGGCATTGATTCCTGAAGTCATCACCGAGTCAGAGTATCGTACAGGAAACAGACCTGCTGCAACGGTAAATGCACTTGCTGGTGTTGCCTTCAAGGCCGGTTTCTCTATTGCCGGTTGGATTACGCCATTGGTAATGGGTTGGATTGGTTTCAACTTTGCCACAGAAAAGTCGGCTTTGGCTACTGATCCTATGGCTTGGTTTACGGTTACGTGTATTTTTGCTATCGTAGGTTTCTTCCTCTTGATGCTTTGCTTTATGGGCAGCAAGGAGAACATTACCACAACACCGGAAAAGCCTGTTTCGTTTGGCGAGATGTGGCAGGAGTTCAAGGCAAGTAAGTGCTTGCAGCTGGTACTTAGCATCTTTGTTGTGGTATTCTTGGCTTCATTTATCAGTGGACCGGTAAATGCCTATTATCCGAAACTTGCCAATTATTCTGAGATTGCACAGAATGCCATTCTGTGGTTCACGACCATTATTCCTGCTGTTCTTCTTATTTTTGTTGGATACCTCATCTATAAGTACCCGCTTACTGATGAGCGACTTGACGAGATGAACAAGGAGATAGAACAGCGTAGCAACAAGTAAAAGCATGAAATCATCGTTTAAGTTATTAGTTATATTATCGTTAGTGGTTTTTACATCAGAAACCGTGTCTGCACAACGCAGGCACGGCTTCACTGGTGCTTCCCTGTCGCTGGCTGAAGCTTACCGTGACTATTGGTTTACGGGTGTCAGCGTCAACCAGTGGCAAGTGGCTGCCGACCCTACTGGTACCAACGAATACGACGTAACAGGCTTTGTCAGTAACGACCAGACAAAGGACTGGCCCTTAATTACGGGAAACTTCAACTGGGTGGTGGCTGAGAACTGCATGAAGTGTGAGGTCATTCACCCCAAGGAGGGCGTCTATGACTTCACCCTTGCTGACCAGTTTGTCAATAAGGCAAAGGCTGCCGGCATGAAGGTGCTGGGACATGCACTCATCTGGCATTCGCAGTGTGCCCCTTGGTTCCACTACGATGAAAACGGCAATTTGGTGTCGCCGGAGGTATTGAAGAAGCGTATGCGTGAGCATATCTTCACCATCATGAGTCACTTTAAGGGACGCGTGGATGCTTGGGATGTAGTCAACGAGGCCTTCGAGGATGACGGTTCACCGAGACAGAGTCTGTTCTACCAGATTCTCGGCACCGACTATATCCCCCTGGCCTTTCAGTATGCCCACGAAGCAGACCCTTCTGCAGAACTTTATTATAATGACTTTTCCATGAACAAACCCACGAAAGTGGAGGGAGTGGTCCGTTTCTTCCGTCCGCTGATACAGCAGGGTTTGACTGTCCATGCCATTGGTATGCAGGGACACATCATCCTGGAGGACAATGTCGATAACCAGGTTATCAAGCAATATGAGCACTCCATTGCTACCATTGCGTCGTTAGGTATCCCCACGGCGTTCACCGAACTTGACCTCTCTGTGCTGCCCAACCCCTATGGCTTCTCAGGCGCAAATATAAGCGACAACTTTGCCTATCGCCCCGAGATGGATCCCTATAAGAACGGTCTGACACGCGACCACGAGGCAAAGATTGATGCCTTCTGGGTAGATTTCTATCAGATGTTGCTGCGGCACCATAGGGACATTCAGCGCGTCAGCTATTGGTGTTTGAACGATGCCAACTCCTGGCGTAACGACTTCCCCATCAAGGGACGCTCTGACTATGCCACGCTGTTCGACCGTCAGAATCAGCGCAAGCCTTTTGTTGACAAACTTATTAAATTAGTACAATAATATGAAACCACGTTATCTTTTCCCGAGTGATTTTATGGCTGACCCCTCAGCCAATGTGTTTAACGGACGACTGTACGTCTATCCCTCTCACGACTGGGATGCTGGCGAATGTTTTGACGATGACGGCGGCCACTTTCAGATGAAGGACTACCATGTGCTGTCGTGGGATGACGTCGAGAATGGCGATGTTACCGACCATGGTGTTATTCTCGACGTGAAGGATGTGCCCTGGGCTGAGAAGCAGATGTGGGACAACGATGTCGTAGAGAAGGACGGCAAGTATTTCCTTATCTTCTCTGCCAAAGGCTACGACGGTGTGTTCCGTCTGGGTGTGGCAGTAGCCGACAAACCCGAAGGTCCGTTCATCCCAGAGAAGTTCCCCATCCGCGGCTCGTTCTCCATCGATCCGTGCGTCTTCAAGGACGATGACGGTCAGATTTATTGCTACTTTGGTGGACTGTGGGGCGGTCAGCTACAGTGGAGCCGTTCACTCTATCATGGCTATGCTGCCATTCCCGGCAAGTATGGCGACGACAACGGCCTCATCGACCTGGGTCCTGCACCCGACCACAAGACACAGCTCTTTGCCAAGCCCGATGCCCCCGCACTGCCCAGTAACGTGGTTCGCATGACTGACGACGTGAAGCAGTTTGCCGAAGCTCCGCGTCCCGTCATCATCCTCGACAAGGACGGACAGCCCTTGAAGGCTGGTGATCCCCATCGTTTCTTCGAGGCATCGTGGATGCATAAGTATAACGGCAAGTACTACTTCTCCTATTCTACCGGTGACAGCCACTTCCTGTGCTACGCCACTGGTGACAACCCCTACGGCCCGTTCACCTATCAGGGTGTCATTCTCGACCCCGTCGTAGGCTGGACCACCCACCACAGCATCGTGGAGTACAAGGGACAGTGGTATCTGTTCTATCATGACTGCGTACCCTCAAACGACATCACACATCTGCGTTCACTGAAGGTACAGCGCCTGTTCTACAACGAGGACGGTACCATCCAAAAGGTTGTGAATGAATAATTCTCTGACCATAGCAGACTACTATGCCCTGCACCGTGATGAAATCGTCAGTTTCATCGCACAGCGCATAGGTGATGATAACACTGCACAAGACCTTGTGCAGGACATCTTCCTACGTCTGCTACGGTCAGACAAACTCATCAGCGACATCACGTTACCCGCCTTGGTGTTTACCATGGCGCGTAACGCGGTGGCTGACTGGTTCCGTCGCCGACGTATTCTTGAGGAGTACGAACATTATATTATAGGTACAAGTACAGACCGCGAATCCATGGATTCTATTATTTCTGCCCGTGAGCTCATGGAACGCATGGAGCATACACTGGCCCGCCTGGCACCAGAATGTCGTGATGCCTACCGCCTCCATATCTACGGCGGTATGCAGGTTAGCCAAATAGCAGAAGAAACCCATCAGTCATACCGTTCCATCGAGTACCGTATCGGCCTTGCCCGCCGAGCCGTCCGCCAGTCCTTACGCAAAGCGGTAAACGCCTAACTGGGCAGAAATCCCCCCTTAAGTTTAGGGAAAAACCATCATCACTTTAGGGATAAACCTTTGTTTTTGGTTCGAAAATGCCTTACCTTTGCCGATGAAAAAGATAAGTAACATGTCGAACAATTTAAAACTTACGACTATGAAGAAGATGATGATGATCATGGCAATGATGGTAACGATAGCTACCCATGCCGCAGCAATGTCATACAACGAGGCAAGAACCGAAGCCCTGTTCCTGACTGATAAGATGGCCTACGAGCTCAACCTGACCAACGAGCAGTACGAGGCAGTGTATGAAATCAATCTCGACTACCTGATGGGGCTGTCGCGCCACGACATCTTTGGCAGTGACTGGACATTCCGCAACAACCGTCTGCGTCACGTGCTCACCAGCTGGCAGTATGACCGCTACATGGCCGCCAACTACTTCTATCGTCCGGTGAGCTGGAGCAACAACAGCTGGCGTTTCAACATCTACAACCGCTATACGGATCGCAACCACTTCTATCGTCCGCGTCCGAATGCCGTTGCGCATCACAATATGCACACCCCAGCAAGGCCGTATAACGATACTCATGTCACAATGAATCACGGTACTACTAATCATGGAACTGTGAATCATGGCACTCCTACTCGTCCGACGAACCATGGAACGACCACGTCGCCCACTCGTCCGAATACTACGCATACAACGCACACATCAACGAGCCACAACAGCTGGCGCAGATGACTACATATCATTCCATCAAAGAGGGGCTTCGGCTCCTCTTTTTGTCATTTTAGGCACGAAATATTTGATTATCGGCAATAGTTATTGACAATTATTTCGTACCTTTGAGACTTTGTCTCGAAGGTACTTCCGTTCGAAAATACAAAAGAAAAACAGGTTTTTCTTTTGTATTTTGCTCACTTAATCGTACCTTTGCCAGCAAAAATTAAATGTGGTATGTATTGTAAGGCTAAAATATTATGCATCATCGCCAGTTGTTGGCTACTGGCCGCAGGCTGTTCGACCAACGAAGTAAAGGCTGCCGAGAAAGTAGAGCCGGTAAAAGAGAAAAAGGTGGAATATGACCAGGCGGACAGCGCGTTAGTGGTGAAACTATTACGCGATGCAAAAACAAAACGCGGCCAGGAGAACAGGATTTTCTATTTTGGCAAACAGTTTCTGGGACTTCCCTACGTAGGACACACATTAGAGTTGGGTGATGAGGAGCACCTCATTGTCAACCTACATGAACTGGATTGTACTACGTTCGTAGAAACGGTGCTCGCCTTGTCGCTGTGTGATAAGCTGAACAAGAGGACCTTTACTGACTTCTGCAACCAGCTTAGGAAGATACGTTTCCGTAACGGAGAGATGACCGACTACACCTCACGCCTACATTACTTCACTTGGTGGGCAGAGGACAACGAACGGCTTGGACTTGTGGAAGATATCTGCCCTAAAGTGGCTCCTTGGGGTCCTTACACAGCGGTACAGACAGTACACATCAATTACATGTCAACTCACCCAACAGCCTATAAACAACTGAAGAACCATCCAGACTTCGTGCCTGTCATTAAACAGCTTGAGGATGAGACGGACGGACGTAAATTTCGATATATCCCCAAGAAAAACCTATCGTGGAAGCAGAGCTCTTCGTTGGGTATGGTACAGGACGGTGACATCGTTGCCATGCTGACCGACAGCGACGGACTGGATACGCGTCATATCGGCATTGCCTTTTGGAAAGACGGACGACTCCACCTTATGCACGCTTCAAGTCTCTACAAGAAGGTGCTGATGAGTAAAGAGACATTCTACGAGTATGAGGCGAAACAGCCCAAGCACACGGGCATTAGGGTATGGAGGATGAAATAATGTCTGCACACTCGGCAAGAAAAAACGATAAAAATACAAAAAAATGAAAATATATTCCCTTGTTACAAGGGTTTTGCGTACTTTTGCAGTCAAATGAGTATAACTAGCATCGTAAGGAAGGTCTTTGAGAAGCGACAGCGTGAACTGGAGAGGCATCAGACCGAAGGAGAGCAGCTGCAGCGGCAGGTGCTTTCACGTCTTTTGCAGCAAGCAAAAGACACAGAATATGGCCGTAACCATCTTTTCGGGCAGGCCAGAAACTACGAGGACTTTGCAAGAAACATACCAGTCAACACGTATGAAGAACTAAAGAATGACATTGACCGTATGCGTCATGGAGAACGTGACGTACTATGGCCGGGTCGTGTGAAATGGTACGCCAAGTCAAGTGGTACAACTAACGACAAGTCAAAATTTATCCCTGTCAGCAATGAGGGCTTGCAGAAGATACACTATGCTGGCGGCTACGACTCTGTAGCCCTTTATCTGCGTAACAATCCCAAGTCACGCTTATTTGACGGACGAGCACTGATTCTGGGTGGCAGTCATGCCCCTAACTATAACCTGCCAGACTCACTAGTAGGTGACTTGTCGGCTATCTTAATAGAGAATATCAATCCATTGGCCAATATGGTACGAGTGCCCAAGAAGAAGACAGCTCTGCTCAGTGACTTTGAGACCAAGCGTGACCGTATAGCTCGTGAGGCGCTACATAAAAACGTTACCAACATTTCGGGAGTGCCGTCATGGATGCTTTCTGTGCTGAACCGTGTGATGGAGATTTCTGGCAAGACTCATCTGGAAGAAGTGTGGCCTAATCTTGAAGTGTTCTTCCACGGAGGTGTGGCTTTCACGCCTTACCGTAAACAGTATGAGCAACTCATTACCTCGCCCCTTATGCACTACATGGAGACATACAACGCCAGTGAGGGTTTCTTCGGCATCCAGGATGACCCTGCCGACAAATCGATGCTCCTGATGCTTGACTATGGTGTCTTCTATGAGTTCATGGAGATGGGAACCGAACAGGTAATCCCTCTATGGGCCGTGGAGAAAGACAAAAACTACGCCATGATTATCTCCACGTCGTGCGGATTGTGGCGTTACATGATTGGCGACACGATTCGCTTCACCTCGACCAATCCTTATAAGTTTGTGATAACAGGACGCACCAAAAGTTTTATCAACGCCTTTGGCGAGGAACTAATCGTGGATAATGCGGAGCAAGGATTGGCTTATGCTTGTCAAGAGACAGGGGCAGAGGTGCTGGAATATACGGCAGCTCCAGTCTTTATGGATGCCCATGCCAAGTGTCGTCATCAATGGCTGATTGAGTTCTCCAAGTCACCAAATGACCTGGCACAGTTTGCCAGTCTGCTAGACCACAAACTACAAGAGATTAACAGCGACTATGAGGCGAAGCGCTATAAGGATATCACCCTGCAACCCTTGGAACTGATTGAGGCCCGTCCTGGACTTTTCAATGACTGGATGCGTCAGCGTGGCAAGCTGGGTGGACAGAATAAGGTACCACGCCTAAGTAATTCGCGTGAGCATATAGAACAATTATTGATGTTAAACAAATGAAGAAGCTATTATATCTCTTTCTGACGGTTTGTGCCGTTGTAGGATGTGCCCGCATGGGTTCGCCTGATGGTGGATGGTATGATGATAAGCCGCCGCGCATCATCAAGACCACCCCACAAGATAGATCTTCCAATGTGACAGAAAAAAAAATTACCATACTGTTTGATGAATACGTCAAACTGGAGGATGCTATGAATAAGGTCATTGTTTCGCCTCCGCAGTTGGATATGCCTGAAATCAAAAGTACAGGCAAAAAGATTACGGTACAGCTTAAAGATACGTTGAAGCCGAATACAACCTATACCATTGACTTCTCGGATGCCATCAGTGACAACAACGAAGGAAACCCCTTAGGTAACTATACCTATACATTCTCCACCGGTGAGCAAATTGACACATTTGAAGTGTCAGGCTATGTCATCAATGCAGAAGATCTGGAGCCAATCAAGGGTATCATGGTAGGACTCTATGACGACCTAAGCGATACCGTTTTCAAAACCAAGCCCCTGCTACGTGTGTCAAGAACGGATAGTCGAGGACACTTTGTTATTAAGGGTGTGGCACCTGGTACTTACCGTGCCTATGCGTTGCAGGACATGGATGGTAACTATTCGTTCAACCAGATGAGTGAAATGATAGCGTTCTCACATCAAACCTTTGAACCGTCATGTAAGCCAGACATCCGTCAAGATACCATCTGGCGCGATACGCTCCACATTGACAGTATCATGCGTGTACCTTTCATCCATTATTATCCTGATGACATTACGCTGATGGCCTTTACCCACGTGCAGACCAACCGCTATCTGATAAAAAGTGAGCGCAACGATCCCAACCAATTCAAGATGTATTTTAGTTATGGCAATCCTGAACTGCCTCGCGTCAAAGGCTTGAACTTCAACAGCGATAGTGCTTTCGTCATTGAGCATAGTGCCAAACGTGATACTATTACCTACTGGCTACGTGACACCACATTAGTTAATCAGGACACCTTACGTATGGAACTGCAATACCTCATCACCGACTCAGCAGGTGCATTGGTCAATTATACCGATACCATTGAGGCTATACCCAAGGTTCTGTATGAGAAACGCCTAAAGGATTTGCAGAAAGCTATGGAAAAATGGGAGAAGGAGCAAGCCAAGAAAAAGAAGCGTGGGCAGCCTTACGACAGCATACAACCCCCAAAGCTGTTAGAACCCAAATGGAGTGCAATGTCAGGCATGGCGCCGGACCAAAACGTGACGGTCAGGTTCACCACGCCGTTGGCACGTATTGATACGTCTGCCATCCATTTATATTCCAAGGTTGACTCGCTTTGGTATGAGGCGCCCTATGAGTTTTCTCCCAAGGACTCCCTACCCCGTACTTACGAATTGCGTGCAGAATGGCGCCCTGGTATGGAGTATAGCCTTGAGGTTGATTCTGCTGCCTTCGAAGATATCTATGGCTTAGTAACCAAGTCTATTAAACAAGGCATCAAGGTCAAGACCCTTGATGAGTATTCTACCCTCTTTATTAATCTAAGTGGAGGTGTTACTGATACTACGCTTGTTATACAGCTACTGGATAGTAAGGGAACGGCAGTCAAGCAGACACGTCCCATTAATAATACAGCCGAATTCTATTACGTTACCCCTGGCAAATATTATCTGAATGCCTTTGTGGATGCCAATGGCAATGGTGTATGGGATACAGGTGATTACGATGCTGACCGCCAACCTGAGGATGTATTCTATTATCCAGAAGCTATAGAGTGTAAGGCTAAATGGGATGTTACAGAACGCTGGAACCTATCGGCTCGTCCTCGTTATCAACAGAAACCGGCAGCCATTGTCAAACAGAAGGCTGACAAAGAAAAGAAGAAGTTGAAGAACCGCAATGCCGAACGCGCAGAGAAATTAGGCATCCCTATTCCCGAAGAATACAGAAGATAAAAAGAGTCATAAAGTATAAAAAAACAAAAAAAGAAAAGGTAGGCATTAAACAATATGGCCTGTAAAAAGCCTAATAGATAGGCAACCTATAAAACAAAAAGGATATGAAAAAGATAATTAGTCTTGTGATATTTCTCATTTCACTTCTCTCATTCAGCGACGTGAAAGCCCAATGTGGCATTGAGAATACTGCATTCCAGTCAGGAGAGTACCTGTCGTACGACCTCTATTTTAACTGGAAATTTGTGTGGGTTAAGGTTGGCACTGCCTCCATGTCCACTGTCAAGTCGCGTTATAAGGGACAGGACGCTTATCGTGCCAGCCTCATAACACGTGGCAACAACAAGCTTGACAATGTCTTTGTCATGCGTGATACGCTACTCAGCTATACCACGCTCGACGTTGCACCTCTCTATCACCGCAAGGGTGCTAAAGAAGGTGACCGTTATTATGTAGATGAACTATGGTACACCTACCCGAACGGTCGCTGCACCCTTCGTCAGCATGAGATTAACAGCGACGGCGAACATCATTGGAAGACCATTGCCCCTGGTAAATGTGTCTATGACATGATGAGCATCTATCTGCGTGCCCGTAACTTCGATGGCACCAAGCTGAAGAAGGGACAGAAGATTGTGCTGCCCATTGCCAATGCCAGCCATTTGCAAGACACGTGGCTCGTCTATCAAGGCAAAGAAGAGGTGGAGATGAAAAACAGCAATACCAAGTATCGTTGTCTTGTCTTGTCATTCATGGAGCGTGAGGACGGTGAGGAGAAGGAGATCATCCGCTTTTTTGTCACCGACGACCAGAACCATTTGCCCGTACGACTTGACATGTTCCTGCGCTTTGGCTCTGCCAAGGCATATCTAACAGGTATGAAGGGCGTTCGTTCGCCACTGACCAGCAAAATCAAGTAATGCAGCGCAGCGTACTTGATGACGGTCTTGTGGTACTGGAGCCGGACTTCCTGATAGACATCTCGGCCTTGGCCGCCTTATTCACAGAATATGGTCGCCATCCGCTTCTTTATACCATCAATCGTATGCTACCGCGTGCCAATAGTCAGGCCATTCTGTTAGGAAACTTTGCTGATACAGCTCTTGATGATATTATTAACCAAGCAGACTTTTCTTTCGGTCGCACACTGACAGGCTCCTTCCGAGAACAAGCCCTGCAGTTCTGCACGTGTCCCGATTTCTCACCGACAACGTTCAAGGCCGATGCCCTGCGGCAGGTTGAAAACCTAAAAGAAGTCGTTAGGCGTCTATTTAAGGAAACGGAGCGCTCCAAAGCTGTCTTGGAGCCGTCCTTTGTATGTAAGAAATTGGGCTTGCAAGGGCGTGTCGATCTGATGACAGCAGACCTGCACTTGTTAGTGGAACAGAAATCAGGCAAGCTATGGAGCCAGCCACTCAGATACAGGAGCCAGCACTATATGCAGTTGTTGCTTTACTATGGTGTGTTACGATATAACTTTGGACTGAGCGACAAGGATATCAACATGTATCTGCTCTACAGTCGTTATGGAGCTGATGAGGGACTGATGGAGGTACATTTTGACGAAGCAATGTTTCGCGAGGCCATAGCGCTACGCAACCGCGTGGTGGAACTGGAATTTCAGATGGCTCACGAGGGATTCGGCAGTATATTGCCCAAGCTGAACGTAGAGCATATATATAATAAGGTAGAACGTACAGACTTTTTCCGTCGTTATGTAGAGCCAAAGCTGACCTTTCTCCAAACCCAGCTATCGGCCCTGAACCCTATAGAACGCGACTATCTGGAACAACAGATGACGTTTGTCTATCGTGAACAGTTATACAGGAAGAATCCCCTGCCGACCTCTCCCAAAGGGGATGAAGCTCAATGGCTGACGGACCTCATGTTGACGGACAAGCAGCAGTCGTCTGCAGACAGCGGCTTTGACCTGCTGACGTTAAAAGGGGAAACAGGTGCTTCTGACTTCCGCCGAGGCGACATGGTTCGTCTTTATGCCTACGATGAAGAGCCTGATATCCAGCAAAGTCTGCTTTTTCGTGGACGCCTCGTAGAAATAGGCTGTGATACTGTCGTCATCAAGTTGATCGACGGCCAGCAGAACAGCAGTGTCTTCCAAGAAGGGAAATATGCATTGGAGCACGATACGTCGGACATTGGCACCACCAGTGCTATCCGTTCGCTGATGGCCTTTGTAGCCTCATCGCCACAAAAGCGCCAGCTATTGTTGGGACAGCGGGAGCCACAATGTGACCTGACGCAGCGGTTAACCCGCAGTTACCATCCTGACTACGACGAGGTTGTTTTGCGACAAAAACAGGCACGCGACTACTTCCTGCTCGTTGGCCCGCCTGGTACAGGTAAAACCTCTATGGCACTTCGCTATATCGTAATAGAGGAGCTTTCTTCTTCTGCTCTACCCGTTCTCCTCATGGCCTATACCAATCGTGCCGTCGATGAGATCTGTTCAATGCTAACCGATGCTGGCATTGACTACCTTAGGCTAGGCAACGAAGCATCATGCGATCCGCGTTTCAAGGACCATCTACTCGATAATCAATTAAGTGAAACACCGAGACTTGATGCTATCCGCCAACAAATCCGTCAGGCACGTGTCGTGGTTAGCACCACCGCCACAATGCAGGCTCGTCCTTTCATCTTCCAACTCAAACATTTCTCGTTGTGCGTAGTAGATGAAGCATCGCAAATTTTAGAACCAGACATCATCGGTTTGCTAGCTAATGATGCCATCGACCGTTTCGTGCTCATCGGCGACTATAAGCAGTTACCCGCCGTAGTACAACAGCCAGGACAGTTTAAATCGCTTTTCGAACGGCTTATCCGTTGGGAGCGTCAACAGAACAGAGAACGGTTTATGGGCATCCTTCATAAACAAGGCCGTATGCATCCTGAGGTGGCGCAGTTTGCCAACGAAATGTTTTATGCCCGCGAGCAGTTGGAACCAGTTCCGCTAAAGCATCAGACAGACACCTCCTTGAATTATAATGTACAGCCGGAAGACGCTCTTGACGATGTGCTGAAGACGCGCAGAGTGGTGTTCATGAATGCCGGCACTGATGAGGCGGCCTTAGTTGCTAACCTGTTGCGACGTGTCTGGCGGCTCTATGGTGACAAACGTTTCGACAGCGATAAGACGGTAGGAATCATTGTGCCCTATCGTTATCAGATAGCCTTAATACGTCGTGAGTTGGAACGATTTGGCATTCCTGCCCTGCTGCAAGTCAGCATAGATACCGTGGAGCGTTATCAGGGGTCACAGCGTGACGTTATCATCTATTCGTTTGCTGTGGAACAGGTGTCGGATCTGGACTTTCTCACCGCTACCTGCTTCGAGGAAGACGGACGAGTCATTGACCGTAAGCTCAACGTAGCCTTGACACGTGCCCGCAAGCAGCTACTAATAACGGGTTGCACCGCTATATTGCAACACAACCCGTTGTTTGCAGAACTCATCAAGCGATATGCTATCTGACGCCACCGCCAGAACCACCGCCAGAGAAGCCTCCACCACCGCTGAACGATGCCCAGCCACCACCGCCAGACGAACCTGACGAGCTGCTGGCTTTCTGTACGTCACCAATACCTGCCAACGTGGCATAAGTAATGGCAGGCAAAATATCGGTATCATTGAGCTGACGATATACCTCATCCATGTTCATATATTCTGGATTGGCCTTCATCATATCCTTACGCACCTGCTTGGCAATACCAAAGAGTTCAGCAAAGACCAGATAGTCTTTCCACAAGCTAAGTTCAGTGACATGGCGCTCGTTAGCCAGTGTGAAGTCCTTGAGGAAGAGTTGCATACCTAGCACTTCGCGCACGTTCTTCATATCTTTGTTGCACTGGCTAATGCTACGGTTATTCTTGATGTTCGTCAGGAATATCTCAATAGACGACGGGTGATTCTTGATGTAATTCCTCAACTCATTGGGCTGTAGGAGATCATCGTCGCCAGCCGCTTCAGCAAAGATGCTGTAAAGACGCTTCAGGATAAACCTGTCTGGTGTTTTCTCGTCTATATGCAGTTCCTTGATGGCCAGCAACTGTTTCATCTGCGGTTTCGCACCTGTCATTTTGCGGAAGCCAGAAGGCTGTACCAGATGTTCCTCAATGCGTAGTGCCCCGATGCTAATGAGTTTCAGCACCAATGCACTAATCAGGTTCTTGTTACTATAGGAGAACCAGCTGTAGGAGTCAAGTACATCGTAGCTTTGCTTGAGACTGCCTTTATAGGGTAGTCCACGGAACCAAAGCAGATTCTCGTTGGCCTTACGGCGATTCCACCAAACGTAGCCGAAGTATCCTACAATGACAAAGGGTGAGAGGAAGATGACAGCTGCAATAATGAGAACCCAGAAAATGGTTTCGGCGTCCATGTCGTCAGAAGAATAGCTACTACCTTCAAAAGCACGGTCTTTCAGTTGGTCAAAACTGCCGCTTTCTGCCTGCTCCGGATGTAGGAAATCCTTCTCGAAACGTAGCATGACAATCATAGCTTCGCTACCTTCCATGGCTCTTGCTGTTTCTGCTACCACAGCACCGTCCTGCCATTGAATATCACCATCATAACGGAAGGCCCACATCTTGACCAGCTCTTGAGGTATTTCTCCGCCCTCCTCACGGGTAAAGGTAATTTCTGCATGCTGGGCTGCGGGTTTGATGTCCTGGGCGACAAACATGAAATTGAAGCCGTCGGCATCGTCGTAGGCTCGTACCAGTTTCGTTACGGTATAGCTGACCGTGTAGGTGCGTTCACCCTCATTGCCCAGTCCCCAGCAGAGCTCATAACCGTCGCTCTTGGTGACGATACCACATTTTCCGGCCTTACGGCTACGACTGGCATCAACGTCCCAATCGCCAATGTTTTCGTACTCCAGTCCCGTTTCATCGGACACCTGAAGATCACGGACACGGCTGCCGTTCATGAACCCCATCACAATATAGCACTCTGTTCCAACATCGTCAATGGACATCTGACGAACCTCTGTAATACGGGCATCACCATTATCCATCAGCTCCACATGGATGTTGAGATCACGGAGTACTGGACCTGCATGTGCAGTTAGCATGCACAGCAGGAGTAGCAATGTGGCAGTAACCTTATTTACCGAATGCGCCATCGATATCAGGATAACCGGTTTTCTTTTCTTCATCCACCTTCAGGTATTCTTTCTCATCGAAGTGTAGCATGCTGGCTACCATAGATGACGGCCACTGGCGTACCATACGGTTCATCTTTGTTGCGGTGTCGTTATAGACCATACGGCTCATGCGGACGTTCTCCTCATACTCCTTCATGCCATCCATAGTCTTCATAAACATGGAATCGGCCTTCAAGTTAGGATATGACTCGCTGACTGCCATCAGGCGGCCCATTACTTCGCTCAGGGCACTCTGCTGTTCGTTAATCTGCTGAGGTGTCTGGATGTTACTGATACGACGGGCACTGATGACCTGCGTCAGTGTTTCCGACTCATGCTTGGCATATTGTGCCGTCATCTTAACCAGTGCCTGTACGGCATCCCAACGAGAGTTGAGCTGTACGGCGATCTGACTGGTGGCGTTCTTACACAGTTCGTCAAGGCTGACCAGCTTACGCTGCGTCATAACAAAGTAGGCAGCAATGGCAATGGCCAGCACTACAAGACCTAAAATCAACAGGATTACAATAATCAATAATACTTCCATAAACTGTAATTTTTAATGTTAAAGAATGATTTTGGCGCAAAGATACAAAATAATTGATAAATCACAATTGATAATTCATAATTATTTTGTATTTTTGTCGCAGATATGACGTTATCAGCATCCATCGAACTGCGTAAGCTAAGCATTGGCTACCGTGCAAAAGGCAATGAAAAGGTTGTTGCCCAAGGTATTTCTGCCGCCCTACGGCCAGGTGAACTGACCTGTCTGTTGGGGCAGAACGGCATTGGTAAATCTACCTTGCTACGTACGTTATCTGCCTTCCAGCATGCTTTGGAGGGAGACATCCTCATTACTGACAAAAAAGGAACGGAACAGCATCTCACGGAATTGACAGACAAGGAGCTGAGTCGTCATGTGGGTGTGGTGCTGACAGAAAAGCCCGATGTGCGCAATATGACAGCCCGCGAGCTGGTGGAACTAGGACGCTCTCCCTATACGGGTTTCTGGGGGCGACTGACAACAGAGGATGACAAGGTGGTCAGCAAAGCGCTGGAGCTGGTGGGCATTGAGTCACTAGCCAATCGACTGGTGCATACGCTGAGTGACGGTGAGCGTCAGAAGGTAATGATTGCCAAGGCGTTGGCTCAGCAGACGCCAGTCATTTTTCTGGATGAGCCGACAGCTTTTCTGGATTTCCCTAGTAAGGTTGATATGATGCAGTTGTTGGGCCGACTGGCTCACGAACAACAGAAGATAATCTTTCTTTCGACACACGATGTGGAGCTGGCTCTACAGACAGCCGACCGCATTTGGCTAATGGAGCTTGATGGTATATGTATCGGAACTCCCCACCAGCTTGCGGCTGACGGCACGCTCAGCCGTTTCATTGAGCGGAGAGGCATAACCTTCGACAAGCAGACAATGACCATTCACGTAAATCGCAGTTGAACAATGATAGATTTTAGTTCAAACATCTACAACGATGCCAACATGAAGAACCTGAAAAGGCATTTGGCTGAGCATCTGGACTGTATCCACCACTATCCGGAGACGGAGCCAGTGGAGTTGGAGAGGCTATTGGCTGAAAAACTTGAAATACCCATTGACTGCGTTATGGTGACCAATGGCTGTACTGAGGCGATATACCTATTGGCACAGCTCTTTCGTGGTTATTCCAGTGTTATCCCGCAACCAACATTTACTGCGTATGCTACAGCCTGTCGCATACACCACCATCTCATCAGCTATGAGAAAACCGACGAACTGACGCATCTGTCAGACAACCGTCTCTACTGGATATGCAACCCCAACAGTCCTTCAGGCAACGTGCTCATGAAAGGTTTTTTAGACTATGTAGTGCGTCGCAGTACAAACTATCATTTCATTGTTGACCAGTCTTATGAACATTACACCCGAGCAAGTGTCTTTATGCCAAAAGAAGTCGCTGACCTTCCCAATCTGGTGTTGCTGCATTCCATGTCAAAGCAGTATTCAATTCCAGGACTGCGATTAGGGTATGTTACGGCATGTCCGGCCATCATCCAACGGTTACGGACAATACGTCAGCCCTGGTCTGTCAATGCCGTAGCTATAGAGGCAGGCCGCTGGCTGCTCAATAACGGCGAGGAAGGGATTGCTGACCTGGACGGCCGTCTTGAGGAGACAGAGCGGCTTCGTAATAAACTGCGCAAGATAGCAGGCATCCGCATGTTTGAGTCGAAGAGTTGCTTTATGCTTGGGCAGTTGGAAAAGGTTACTGCTGCTGAATTGAAAGAGTATCTGCTTAACGAGCATGACATGCTGATCAGAGACTGCAGTGATTTTGCTGGGCTTACGCGTTATTTCTTCCGCGTCACAACACAGACACCAGAGGAGAATGACCGGCTTATTGCTGCCATCAGAAGTTATATGGAAAAGAATAAAAACATTTAAAAGACACATTATATGATACAATCAATGACAGGTTACGGCAAAGCAGTCGTGGCCTACAAGGACAAGAAAATTAACGTGGAGGTGAAGTCGTTGAACTCAAAGCAGTTAGACCTCCAGACACGTATTGCGCCACTCTATCGTGAGAAAGAGATGGAAATCCGGCAGATGGTCAGCGAGGCCTTACTGCGTGGAAAGGTGGATTTCAGCCTTTGGATAGAGAAAGACACCATTGTAGATGCGACACCCGTGAACGGCGCGCTCATGGAGAATTATTACCGTCAGCTAAAAGACATTGCCGCTAAGACAGGTATTCCTGAGCCCGCTGATTGGATTTACACACTGACTCGCATGCCCGACGTGTTAACAAAGACCGAGTGTGAGGTTCTTGACGATGAAGAGTGGGCCATTGTTCGCGGAGCCGTTGCCGATGCTCTTGCTGCGCTAGTCGATTTCCGTCGTCAGGAGGGTGCTGCTTTGGAGCGTAAGTTTAGTGAGAAGATTGACAACATCGAACAGTTGCTTCATGACATCGAGCCATGGGAGCAGCAGCGCGTAGAGAAAATCCGTGGTCGCATCATCGATGCACTCAAGCAGATTCCTGAGGCTGACTACGATAAGAACCGCATGGAGCAGGAGCTCATCTACTATATTGAGAAGCTGGACATCAGCGAGGAGAAACAGCGTCTGACGAACCATCTGCGTTACTTCCGCGAGACCATGGCGGAGCCTGCAGGCGGACAGGGCAAGAAACTGGGCTTCATCGCTCAGGAGATGGGACGTGAAATCAACACCACCGGTTCAAAGTCGAACCAGGCGGAGATGCAAAACATCGTGGTGAAGATGAAGGACGAGCTGGAGCAAATCAAGGAGCAGGTATTAAATGCGTTGTAATGATGGGAAGCCTCTTTATTGTTTCTGCCCCGTCGGGTAGTGGAAAGTCAACCATTGTACAATGGCTGATGAAAGAACATCCAGAGCTGAATCTGTACTTTTCCATTTCCTGTACCTCGCGTCCGCCACGCGGAACCGAGCAAAATGGGGTGGAGTATTTCTTTCTGACGGAGGAGGAGTTTCGTCAGAAGATTGCCGACAATGAGTTCCTGGAGTATGAGGAAGTGTATGCAGGTCGTTTCTACGGAACGCTGAAGCAGCAGGTGGAGCGACAGTTGGAATCTGGTCAGAATGTGGTATTCGATGTTGATGTAAAAGGTGGCGTGAACATCAAGAAGTTCTATGGTGACCGTGCATTGAGCCTCTTCATTCAGCCACCGTCGGTAGAAGAACTACGTCGTCGCCTTGAAGGCCGTGGTACGGACACCCCTGAGGCCATAGAAAGCCGCTTGGCCAAGGCAGAATACGAGCTGACGTTTGCGCCTCAGTTTGACCATGTTGTGGTCAATGATGACCTTGAAACGGCGAAGCAGGAAACGCTGCAACTGGTCAAAGATTTTCTGAAATGACAAGAATTGGCATCTTCGGAGGATCGTTCAACCCCATTCATGTGGGGCATATTGCACTGGCTAAGGCTATGTTAGAGCAGGTCGGGCTGGACGAGGTGTGGCTGATGGTGTCACCTCAGAACCCGCTGAAGCAACAGGCTGACTTGTTGGACGATGCACTGCGTCTGGAAATGGCACAGTTAGCACTCCGTGATGTTAAAGGTGTGGAAGCATCCGATTTCGAGTTCCGTCTGCCCAAGCCGTCCTATACGTGGAATACGCTGCAACGGCTGAGTGCGGAATATCCTCAGCATACGTTCACACTGATTATAGGTGGAGACAACTGGGCCCATTTCGAACGATGGTACCATTGGAAGGATATCCTGCGTCATTATCGTGTGGTGGCTTACCCCCGTGACGAATTTCCTGGAACGGTACAATTGCCGTTGATGAATATTTCCAGTACTGACATTCGTCGTCGCATCCGTCAGGGAATGCCGATTAACGATCTGGTGCCGGAAACTGTAGCACGGTTTATCAAGGAAAAAGGGTTGTATCAACATGAGGAATCTTAGCGTTATATATAAGGTTTTAGGTTGGGCATTCCGTCCCATACGTGAGAACTTCGTGTTCTTTGTATGTATGTACGCACTGGGTTTCCTGTGTACACAGTTGCAGATAACGCTGCACTTAGCAGGTGCCAAACCTTATGAGTTGTCTGCTCCTGAGTTGTTCTTCGACCTTTACATACTCTGTTTCCTTTTGATGTGGATTCCAGAAAAGGTGCGCCGTTGGCTGCGCTGGGTGGTGGCCATTGTGCTCTATGCCATCGCACTGGTCGATATGTTCTGCTACGTCCGTTTTGAATCAACGCTGACCCCCACCATGCTTATGCTTGCCCAGGAGACCGACGGCCGCGAGACCAGCGAGTTCTTCCGCTCCTATGTGGGTTGGAACCTGCTGACCACGAAAGTGGGGTGGGTTGTCCTTATTTTGGTAATACATATAGTGTGGTCGTTGCTTGTCTGCCATTTGAGGAAACGCGTGGAAGTGAACAAGACCGTTCTGTCCAAGTGCTTTGCCCTTTTGGGCGTGCTGACACTGGTTACGTTTGTATGGAGTGCGATAGAGGTCTGGCCGAACAAAGCCTCCACGTTACGTCTCTTCAGTCACGACACCATTGGAGAAGTGGAGCACGACCTGACGCGACGTGATGCCGCCACGCTCTATCTGCCTGTCTGGCGCCTTGCGTTCAGTGTCTATGCTAATCACTTGGCAGGCAAACAATTAAGTCAGGTATTGGAACACAGCGAACAGATACAGGTAGATAGTTGCACCTTCCGCACACCGAATATTGTCCTGATTATTGGTGAGAGCTACAACAAATATCACTCCCAGCTCTATGGATACGACAAGCCCACCTCGCCCAGACAGTTACAACGGGCACAAGACAGCACGCTTGTTGTCTTCGACGATGTGGTAGCCTGTTGGAACCTGACGAGCTATGCCTTTAAGAACTTTCTGTCCTTACATGCCTTGGGCGATGAGGGCGATTGGTGCGATGCGCCGCTGTTTCCTGAGGTGTTCCGCAAGGCTGGCTACAAGGTGACGTTCCTGACCAACCAGTTTATGTCGAAACCTGCCGAAAAGGTTTATGACTTCAGCGGCGGCTTCTTCCTCAATAGCCCCGACCTGAGTGCCCGTATGTTTGATGAGCGCAACCAGTGCCTCTTCCGCTATGACGAAGGTTTGTTGACCCTCCACCCTCAACCCTCAACCCTCAACCCTCAACCCTCCACCCTCACCATCTACCACCTCATGGGTCAGCATGTAGATTATGTAGCTCGTTTCCCCAAACAACGACGGAAGTTCACTCCTGCCGACTACGACCGTCCAGACTTGGATGGGGCACAACTGGCCTGTCTGGCTGACTACGACAATGCGACTGCTTATAATGACTCCGTGGTAGATGCCATCGTTCGTCGTTACGAGCAACAGGATGCTGTCGTCATTTATATGCCTGATCATGGTGAGGAGTGTTTCAATCCGCCCATGAAGTTCCACGGACGCTTGCATTCGGCTAAGATTGACCGTCGGTTGGCCCGCGAGGAGTTTGAGATTCCCTTCTGGATATGGTGCTCACCCAAGAACCGTGAGCTGCACCCTGATATCTATGAGTCAGTGAAAGCCGCCCGTAAACGTCCGTTCATGACAGACAACCTGCCCCATCTGCTATTCTCGCTAGCTGGCATCCACACCAAGGACTATCGTCCTGACTATGACTTGCTGAGTCCGAAGTATAATAATAAGCGTCCCCGATTATTAAAGAACCAGACAGACTATGATAAGCTATAAGGAATGTACGGCATTGCGTGGTATCGCCATCCTCGGTATCATGCTGCATAACTACTGCCACTGGCTGCGTATGGCGGTCAAGGAGAATGAATACACCTTCTCTGAGGCAAACAACGACCGTCTGCTGGATGTGCTGGAAAACCTCGACTGGAACCTACCCATCCATCTGCTGTCGTACTTCGGCCACTATGGCGTTCCCGTCTTCCTTTTCCTCAGTGGCTTCGGCCTGGTAATGAAGTATGAGAACTCCACCTTCAACCCTCCACCCTCCACCTTCCACTTCACCAAATACAACTACCTCAAGCTGTTCCGCATGATGATTGTCGGTTATGTCTTCTTCATTTTGGTGGACTACATGACGCCTGGTCCTCATCATTATGCCTTGCTCGATGTGGTGTCGCAGCTGCTGATGTTCAACAACCTGCTGCTCACGCCCGATAAGGTTATTTGGCCGGGTCCGTTCTGGTTTTTCGGGCTGATGATGCAGCTGTATATCGTCTATCGCCTGCTGGTCTTCCGTCGCCATTGGAGTATCCTGGTGGTACTTGTAATGCTCTGTTGGGTGATACAGCTACCGTTCCTCGATGATACAGCAATGCTGAATCGTCTGCGCTACAACTGCATCAGCGGCATGCTGCCCTTTGGCTTGGGCGTCTTGGCAGGTCGTTATGGTTCACGCTTAAACGTGGAACGGCTGAAGAAGTGGCAGTGGACACTGGTGCTGTTGGTTGCCCTGCCTTTGACGCTCGTCCTTTGTCTGACGGCACAGACCTGGCTATGGGTACCCGTCATGATACTGGTGGCGGGCATTGCCTTCGTCAAACTGATGCCACAGCCCGTCATGAGCTGGCTCGTCTGGACAGGCGGCATCTCTGCGGCCATGTTCGTGGCACACCCTACGTTGCGCAAGATTCTTATTCCTATTTCCCATCGTGGCGACCTCTATGCAGGCCTGCTGCTCTATGTCGTGGCAACGTTCGTCGTCTCGTGGTTGTTCATGCTGATTATCAACAAAATGCCTAAGCCCAAACTCTGAATGATGAAGCCGATAGCCATACACGACCTGAGCCGCTATCGCGGAGAGCTGATGGGCATAGCCATGCTTGTCGTCATGCTGTTTCATGTGGGTGGTAACCGTCACGAAACATTGTGGCTGTGCATGAGCCGATGCGGAAATGTGGGTGTCGATATGTTTCTCTTTCTGAGTGGCATCGGCCTCTGGTATGCCTGGACAAAGGGGCAGCCCTCCACCCTCCTCCATTTCTACCGTCGTCGCCTGCTTCGCATCTATCCTGCCTGGCTGCTTTTGTCAAGTCTTTATTATATACCATTATATATACAAGGTAAGTTCACCCTTTGGCAGACCATCGGCAACGTGCTCATAGGTTGGCGCCTGTGGAGCGGTTTTGTTGATGAGTTCTGGTTTATCCCCATGATACTCGCCTTCTACCTGTTGGCACCGTTCTACATGATGCTCATCAGGAAGTATAGCTCATGGCGTTGGCTGCCCGTGCTGGCCATGGTGTTCTGTGTGCTCCTGCAATACTGGAAGCCCCTGAACGGAACCTTGGGACATCTGGAGATCCTGTTCAGTCGGGTGCCTATCTTCCTGTTAGGCATCAATGCCGGGCAATGGGTGAAGGAGGAACGTCAGCTCGAGCCCCATGCCTTCTGGCTGCTTCTGCTGGTCTTTGTGCTGAGCTTCGGTGTGTGTATCAATTTCGAGAACGGACTGCGAGGACGCTTCCCGTTGTTCATGGAACGCATGATCTATATCCCGCTGACCGTCTCTGCCCTGCTCTTGCTGTGTAAGGGGTTGGCGTACCTGCCGCAGTGGGGACTGAAGGGTTTGGCCTTCGTAGGAACCGTAAGTCTGGAGCTCTATCTGGTTCATGTCAACTTCGTGCTCAAGTACCTGCGCCCCTACGACCTCGGCTATTGGGAAACCATGCTCCTGATGACAGCCATTGCGCTGCTGTTGGCTTGGATCATTCATCAACTGTTATCATTGCTGCCATGGAAGTAAGAAAGAAGATAGTGATTTTCGACTTCGACGGAACGCTGACCACCCGCGATACGCTGTTGCTGTTCATCCGCTTTGCCTGCGGACAATGGGCATTCCTTTGGGGGATGCTGTGTTATGCGCCCCTCTTGGTCCTGATGAAGCTCCGCCTCTATCATAACGGAAAGACCAAACAGAAGCTCTTTTCCCACTTTTTCCGTGGTTGGACGGAAGAGCGTTTCTCTCAGTGTGGTCGGGAGTTTGCTTCCCAATACCGACACATCTTACGTGCAGAAACCGTTGAGGCCTTACGGCAGGCACAGCAGGACGGTGCCCGTGTGTTCATCGTGAGTGCCAGCATCGACAACTGGGTGCAGCCTTTCTTCCCTGACGTTGAGGTGGTGGGCACACAGATTGAAGTACAGGACGGCATCTTGACAGGCCGTTTCCTCACCCCCAACTGCTATGGTCCAGAGAAGGTGCGGCGCGTGACGGACACCATCGGCGAACGTTCCTCTTACTATATTACAGCCTATGGTGACAGTCGCGGAGACCGTGAAATGCTGCAGTGGGCAGATCAAGGAATCAAAATAAAAGAGTAAAATATGAAGACATTATTCAAGATCTTTAAGCTGTTCATCATCCGTCCAAGCGAATGGATTGCCTCCATTCCGCTGATGGCTTATTTTACGTGGTTGAACTATCTCATCGTCAGCAAATATGCCGACCTGTTCATGCATACGCAGAAGACCACCGACTTCTTTGACCACTTCCGCGTGTCGGGCTTCGACTCGCTCATCTATAGCACGCTGACGCAGTGGCATCTGGCCTTTTTCGTCCACCGTCATCCGCTGTTGGCTGACTTCCTGTGGCCGCTGACGGAACTCAACAGCATGTTCTATGCATTGACGGGTCTGAATATGGCTCCCATCATCGTTGCCGTAATTCTCATGCTATTCACACTCTATACCTTTGTCTTCATCCGCCGTACTATGCGCGAAGTTATCGGACTGGGCAGACTTGATGCGAACCTGCTGACATACCTGACGTTCTCATTTGCATTTATCACGCTGACCTATATTGTTCCAGACCACTTTGCTGGCTCCATGACGCTGTTGACGCTGACAGTCTATCTGGCCGGCAAGAAGATGCAAACGGGCAAGACGTTCACCATCTTCCAGACCGTCGTGCTCTTCCTGCTGACGGCAGGCGTAACGATGAGCAACGGCGTGAAGACGTTTATCATGGCACTCTTCACCAACGGCAAGCGTTTCTGGCGACCAGGTTATCTGATTCTTGGTGTGCTATTACCCGCTGCATTAATATGGGGTTTTGCCCAGTGGCAGCAAAACAAATATATAGAGCCGCGTGAGCAACAAAAAGCAGCCAAACGTCGTGCACAGAGTGCTGCCGAACTAAGGGCGTATATCAAAGCGGTGGCCGATACCACCACCACCCTGTACGACTCTGCATCAATAGCTATTGAAGGCAAGCGACGCTACCAGCAGCACCTGTGGGAAGTGCATGATCGTAACATGAAAGACCCGTGGAATGCCAACAAGGGTAAACCTATTAGCAAAACTGGCTTCGGCGCTTGGACAGACATTTCGACTCCCCGTTGGGAAAGTACTGTCGAGAACCTGCTGGGCGAAGGATTCCAGCTGCATCAGGACTATCTGTTGGAAGATTGTCTGCGCACAAAACCAGCCATTGTCAAGTATCGCGCATGGTACAGTTATGCGATAGAAATCCTTATTGTGTTACTTTTCGTCGGAGGCATCTGGTGTGGCCGCCGCAGTCGTTTCCTGTGGATGCTGCTGTCGTGTCTGGCGTTCGACATGGTGCTGCATCTGGGCTTGGGCTTCGGCTTGAACGAGGTATATATCATGACGGCCCACTGGGCATTCATCATTCCCGTTGTCATCGGCTATCTGTTTCACAAAGAACACGGCTTGCGCCATTTCAGCCTACATATCATTGTAGGCATGCTGACACTCTGGCTGTGGCTGTGGAACGGCTTGCTGTTGGTCGAGTATTTGTCTGTTGGCAGTTAGCAACGGGCTAACAGCCACTTATACCAATGCACAGGCCAGTAGGCCAGTCGCGGTGGCAGGGCTATGACCATGCGGTCTGCCAGTGGCAGTCCACTGAGGTCCTGCCCGCGCAGGTCATGATAGTATTCCCTGAATACGTTGAACTGCCGTTGGTCAATAAACACTTCGTAGAGCTTCAGGCGGTTCAGCAGAAAGCCCTTTCCAAAGCGTGTCCACTCTGGACGTAGCGTCCGCTCCAGCTCGCGGTCGTGAATGATGATGCGGTCGAGCCCCATCCTGCGGTCATTGGGCATGCCCTCGTTGTAGAGATACACATGGTCGGCAATGAAGAACACCTTGGGGCGTTTCACCAGACACTTAATCTGCATGAGGATATCCTCCCGCTCAATGACCTCACGGGGCGTCGTCAGACAACCGTCAAGCAACTGCTTGCGGAAGATGACACCCCAAAGAATGCAGAAAGGATTGCGTACGGCTAACAGGTCGTCAACCATCGTAAACGGGTCTTGCCAACCACGCCGTCCAGAGTCACCGATGCGTCCTTTCTGTGTACGATAGACGCCCACCACCTCGTCTGCCTGCGTCTCCTCAATGGCATCATAGAGCGTCTTTATGGCGTGGGGCAACAGCTCGTCGTCAGCATCTACAAATAGGATATAATGTCCAAGAGCCTCTTCCACGCCCTTTCTTCGTGCAGCGGTGACACCCCCATTCTCTGTATGGATAACCCGGATGCGGCTATCCCGTTCTGCCATGCAATCGCAGATTTCTCCAGAACGGTCTGTGCTGCCGTCATCGACGGCCACAATCTCGAAGTCTTCGAAGTCTTGCTTCAACAGACTTTTCATGCAGGATTCGATGTACTCCTCCTTATTATATATTGGAATAACAACAGATATTTTCATGACAGACCATGTTTTATTCTTTCTTCTTGAAAATAAAGTCAATGAACTCCTTCATAATCTTCACCTTCAGTAACCTCATGATACCTATATAAAACATGGTAGCAATAAGGATTCGTGCTACCAATAGTAGATAGACATTACTGATAGCTGCTGTCAGATACCACGTGGCAACCATTACCGCCAGGCTGATAATGGCAAAGGGTACCACGTCCTTGAGCATGTCAAAGAAACGAATACCTATCATCCGCTTGGCATAGAATTGCCACACTAACAACCAAACAATATTCAGGACGGTGTATGCCCACACTACGGTAACGATGCCCTGCCGATAGGTTAACAGGATGAGCACCATCTGAAGTGCAATTTGCGTAATATTCAGCCACATGTTGACATCGCTGCGTCCATGGCTGATGACGAGGTTTTTAAAGAGCGAATAAAAAGGCATGAAGGCACCGCCGATGCAGAGAATACGCAACAGGGGAACACTGTCGGCCCACTCCTCGCCGATGGTTGCCAAAATAAACTCATTAGAGACCAGCGACAGCCCCAGCATGGCGGGAAAAGCCAGAAAAGCCGTGAAGCGCAACATCTTACGGAACACACGAACCTCACGATTCTGCTCGTCGCCGCGAACACTGACCAATACGGGCTGTGCCACCTGGTCGATGGTGCCACCGACAATCTGATAGGCCATCGTGTTCCATTTAAAAGCCTGGAAGAAGTTACCCACGACCTGTGGTGTCTTCGTAAACAGCTTTCCAAAGATAAACGTCAGCATGTTGTTGTTGACGGTATTGATAATCATCGTTATCAGGATGTTCATGGAGAACCTGAAAGTGCGACGGATGGGCGAGAAATCAACCTTCAGGCTGGGGTGCCACTTCACAAAGAAAAAACGTCCGATAACCAGCATCGTGGAGTTGACAATTTGCTGCCAAGCCAGACTCCAATAGGAATAGTCCTTGAAGGCCAGCACAACAGCCACCGCGCCAGAGCAAATCAGGGCGCAAAGATTAACAATGGCTATCTCGCGTTGCATCATGTTCTTGGTAAGATAAGCCTGCGTGGAGATGCCAAATGAGGAGATAAAGAATGCCAGGAATATGAGACGTGAAAGATCCGTTAGACAGGGTTGCTCAAAGAAAAGGGCAATCAGAGGGGCGAAAGCAAAGAGCAGCCAATAGATGACAAAACTTGCTGAGACATTGAACCAGAAAACGGCATTGTAGTCGTTGTCCGTTGGCTGCTTCATGTTGACAATGGCTGTCGAGAAGCCACTTGACTGCAGGTTCCCTGCAATGGCCGAGAAGATGGCAATCATACCGATGGGCGCCCACTCATCAGGCGAAATCAAGCGAGCCAACAGAATGCCGAACACCAAATTCAGTACCTGTGTCGTCCCATTGTTCAGGCCACTCCAGAACAATCCTTTTGCCGTTTTCTCCTTAAGATGATCATTGTTCATGGTTGCAAAGGTACAAAAAATCCATCATCCATGAGATGTTGCCGATAAATATTTAAGCAAATAAGTTTATATTTCAGAATTTTTATTTATATTTGCAGCGTGACAATCAGAATCATTAACTAAAACTATAAGACAATGGAAAAGTATGGAAAGGTGATTCAGGCAGCTATTATTGCTGTGGGACTCTTGTTGCTGGGACTATGCATCAAGGGTGGTATTGACAATTTTACGAACAAGGACCGTCGCGTTACCGTGAAGGGTTTGGCTGAAAAGGTGGTCGATGCCGACAAGGTGACGTGGAATCTCTCTGTGACCTTCGTGGGCGACAACCTCGACGAGCTCTTCAAGCAGCTGAACGGCAAGGTCGGCATTATACAACAGTATTTGAAAGACAACAAGGTCAGCGACAAGGCGAAAATTACCGTTAATTCGTTCGACATCACCGACAACAATGCCAATGTGTGGAGTGAGCGTAAACCAACTTATCGCTATTCGGTAACGCGCAGTCTCAATGTGGCTTCCACAGACACCAAGCTCATCAGCGAGCTGAAGGAGAAGGCTGCCGACGAACTGCTGGAAAAGGGTGTGATGTTGGACAACAACTATGCCAACTACGAATACACCAAGTTCCAGGAGCTGAAGCCCGAGATGATGAGCGAGGCCATTGCCGCTGCAGAGAAGACTGCCCAGCAGTTTGCAGAAAACAGTCATTCCACCATCAACAAGATTGTGGAGGCCGGACAGGGTGAGTTCTCCATTGAGTCAGCAGACATCGCATACCAAAAGAAGGTGCGCGTGGTATCAACGATTACGTACTCTCTAAAAGACTAATTTATGTGCGATACTCAAACTCGTCGAAGTGAGTGAAGCCCATATCCTCCAGTATCTGACGACTGGACGAAACGTCTTCTAAGGTGTTATATTGAGGAATCAAAGGTAAACGGATGAGGACAGTTTCTAAATTAATATGGTCGGCAAGCCACTTGAGGTTCTGGCTTACGCGAAGGTTGTCTATACCAGTATAGGAACGATACACTTCAGAGTTCATATCCTTGATGTCAATAATCCACTGACGGATGAAAGGAGCAACAGCCTCAACATGCCGCAAAGGCACGTTGAGGCTGGTTTCTATAGTGACGCTCCATTCCTCGGGCATCTGCTGACACAGCTCTACGATTGTGTCGGAATGCAGCAACGGCTCACCACCGCCAAAGCAGACTCCCCCACCCGTTGCACGGAAATAAAGGTCATCCTTTTGCAACTGGTCCATGATGTCATCAGCTGTCATCGTACGCCAGAGGCCATCGGAAGACAGGCATTGTGAATTCAGACAATACTTGCAACGCAGCGGACAGCCATGAAAGGCCACCAATGTGGTAACACCAGCACCATCAACCGTCAGCCGATGACGAC
>CAMVQS010000026.1 GCA_947169685.1 uncultured Prevotella sp.
GAACCAGGAAAGGCAGGACCAGAATCTGCAGTGTTACCATTACACCATACCCCAGTGCTTTTGTTTTTGCGGGTGCAAAGGTAGTGCTTTTTTCCGAACCAACAAAAAAAATCGGAAGAAAAATTTAAAAAACCGCAAATTTTTATCATTTATATAAGAATTACAAGAAAAATGTGCTACCTTTGAAGCCATTTTATACATATATAATATATTAATGGAAGAAACAAGACAATTAGTAGAAACCATCACGCAAGGAATACAAGAGAAGAAAGGAAGCAACATAGTCATTGCAGACCTCACGAATATTGAGGGAACCATCTGCAAGTATTTCATCATTTGTCAGGGAAACTCCCCTGCACAAGTAGAGGCCATCACAGAGTCTGTGGGCGATATGGCCCGCGAACAACTGAGCGAGAAGCCTTCGGCCATAGCTGGTCTGGAGAACGCCCAATGGGTTGCCATGGACTATGCCGACGTATTGGTGCACATCTTCCTGCCTGACGTACGTGAGTTTTACGACTTAGAACACCTCTGGGCAGACGCCAAATTAACACATATTCCCGATCTGGATTAAATTGTAGAACAAAAGATATGGAACCCAATAACAACCAACCCAAGATGAACATGCCCAAGTTCAATATGAACTGGATTTATTTCATCGTCATTGCCATACTCATCGGTCTCTATCTGACGGGAGGCACCAACAGCACATCCACCAAGAAGCAAGTGTCCTATTCCAAATTCAGGGATATGGTCACAGCTGGTTGTGCCAAGAAGATTGTGGTGAACAAGAACCAGAACGAGTTGTACATGTATGTCAAGCCAGAGAAAGTCCGTGAGGTTTTCAAGCAAGGCGTGGACCAAACAGGTAATGACCCGTTTGTCACGGTGGAAATAGGCTCCGTCGAACAGGTGGAGAAGTTCATCGGCGAGATGCGCACAGAGAAAAAGTTCACAGGTGACTTCGGCTACGAGAACCGCAACAGTAACGAAGTGATGAACTTCTTAATTTATAACATCTTGCCCATTGTGGTCATCGTTGGCGTATGGATCTTCATCATGCGTCGCATGGGTGGCGGTTCAGGTATGGGCGGTGGCATCTTCAACGTAGGCAAGAGCCGTGCAAAGATGTACGAGAAAGGCGGCAACTTGAACATCACATTCAAGGATGTGGCAGGACAAGCAGGTGCCAAACAGGAGATGCAGGAGATTGTAGATTTCCTGAAGAATCCGCAAAAATATACGGAGTTGGGTGGTAAGATTCCCAAGGGTGCATTGCTCGTAGGTCCTCCAGGAACGGGTAAGACGCTGATGGCTAAAGCTGTAGCAGGTGAGGCTGGTGTCCCATTCTTCTCCATGTCCGGCTCAGACTTCGTAGAGATGTTCGTGGGTGTGGGTGCCAGTCGTGTACGTGACCTGTTCCAGCAAGCAAAGCAGAAAGCCCCTTGCATCATCTTCATCGATGAGATTGATGCTGTGGGACGTGCCCGCTCCAAGAATCCTGCTATGGGTGGTAACGATGAACGCGAGAACACACTGAACGCCTTGCTGACGGAGATGGACGGTTTCGGTACCAACAGCGGCATCATTACGTTAGCGGCCACCAACCGTGCCGACATGCTTGACTCGGCGCTGCTGCGTGCAGGACGATTCGACCGCCAGATACATGTTGACCTGCCTGACTTGCACGAGCGTACAGAGGTATTCAAGGTGCATCTGAAGCCCCTGAAGCTCGACGAGACTGTCGATATAGAATTCCTGGCTCGTCAAACCCCTGGTTTCTCTGGTGCTGATATCGCCAACGTCTGCAACGAGGCTGCGCTAATTGCTGCCCGTCATGACCGTGAGAAGGTGGGCAAACAGGATTTCCTCGATGCTGTTGACCGCATCATCGGCGGATTGGAGAAGAAGACGAAGGTGATGACGGAGGCTGAGAAGAAGTCGATTGCCATTCACGAGGCTGGCCATGCCACCATCTCGTGGTTTACGGAGTTTGCCAACCCGCTGGTCAAGGTCAGCATCGTACCACGTGGACAGGCATTGGGTGCAGCATGGTACCTGCCAGAGGAACGTGTCCTGCAGACAAAGGAGGCCATGCTTGACGAGATGTGCTCGCTGCTGGGTGGTCGTGCCGCCGAAGAACTGTTCATTGGGCATATCTCGACAGGAGCCATGAACGACCTGGAGCGAACGACCAAGCAAGCTTATGGCATGATTGCCTATGCCGGCATGGGCGAAACACTGCCGAATATCTGCTACTATAATAATACAGAATACCAGTTCCAGCGTCCTTACTCCGAGACGACAGCAAAACTCATAGACGACGAAGTGCTGAAGATGATTAACACGCAGTATGAACGGGCTAAGAAGATTTTGACAGAACATAAAGACGGCCACGCCGAACTGGCGCAACTGCTGGTTGACCGAGAGGTTATCTTTGCTGAGGATGTGGAAAAGATATTCGGTCCCCGTCCGTGGCAGAGCCGCGCAGAAGAACTGCTTGAAGCCCAGATGCGTGCGGATGCGGAGCGCATGGCAGAAGAGCGAGCCAAAGAACTGGAAGCCCAAGCCCAGTCCGAAAATACGGAAAATGCTGAAAAAACCAATTAGACTGCATATGAAGAATTTTGTCATTCGTGCCATCACAGGCATTCTGTTCGTCGCGGCCATCGTCACTTGCTTTCTTGATCCACGTGCTATGGTGTTACTGTTTGCCCTTGTTACAGGACTCACCATTTGGGAGTACACCGGGTTGGTTAATGAACGGGAGAACGTTACCATCAATCGTTTCATATCGACTGTTGCTGGTGTTTATTTCTTCTTCGCAATGGCCTACTTCTGCAGCGACGTCTATGGTGGTTCTGCCAAATCGGTGGTGTTCATTCCCTATCTGGTGACAATCATCTACCTGCTGATTTCAGAGCTTTACGCACGACAGAACGATCCCGTCAGCAACTGGGCCTACACGATGCTCGGACAGATGTATATCGCTCTACCCTTCTCACTGCTTAATGTGCTGGCCTTTACGGCAACACCTGACGGACGTGTATTGTTTAACACCCTGCTACCGCTTTCTGTCTTCATTTTCCTTTGGGTAAACGACACAGGCGCCTACTGTGTAGGTTCGCTGCTAGGGCGCCACAAACTCTTTCCACGCATCAGCCCAGGCAAGTCGTGGGAAGGAAGTGTAGGCGGAGCTCTCTTTGTGCTGCTGGTTGCCTATGGCATTGGCTGGCTTGACAACATTCAGGTATCCGACCTTGATCGTATGCCCTTCCTGTTCATGGGCATGCTTAGCATTCCCGAGTGGTTGGGACTGGGACTCATCGTTGTTGTCTTCGGCACATGGGGAGACCTCGTAGAAAGTTTGTTCAAGCGTACACTGGGCATCAAGGACTCTGGCAGTATTCTTCCAGGTCATGGTGGAATGCTTGACCGTTTCGACTCCTCTCTACTAGCCATCCCTGCAGCTGTCATCTATCTTTATACGCTAACACTTTTTTAATACATATGAAACGAATATTATTAGCTATCGTAATTACTATTTGCCAAGTCTCATTTAGTGTAGCACAACAAGCACCTGTGAAACAGTGGGGGCAGCTGCAAGTCATTGGCACTCAACTCTGCGACCAGCAAGGCAATCCTGTTGTATTGCGCGGCATCAGTCTTGGATGGCATAACCTATGGCCACGTTTCTACAACAAAAAGGCTGTCAAGACCTTGAAAAACGACTGGCACGCCAACGTTATTCGTGCTGCCATGGGTCTGCATATCGAAGATAACTATCTGGAGAATCCCGATTATGCTCTGCAGTGCATGGAGAACGTCATTGACGCTGCCATCAAGCAGGACGTCTATGTTATCATCGACTGGCACTCCCACAAGCTCCTCACAGACGAAGCCGTCAAGTTCTTTGGACGCATGGCCAAGAAATACGGCAAGCATCCGCACGTCATCTACGAGCTTTACAACGAGCCCATTGAAGACTCATGGGACGCCTTGAAGGAATATGCCTATACCGTCATCCGGGAAATCCGTAAATACGACCCTGATAATATCATTCTCATGGGATGTCCCCATTGGGATCAGGACATCAATCTCGTGGCAGCCAGTCCACTTGAAGATGTAACCAACGTCATGTACACCGTTCATTTCTACGCCTCCACTCACAAGGACTACTTACGTCAGCGTGTGGTAGAAGCCCACAAAGTAGTGCCTATCTTCGTTTCAGAAAGCGGTGTAACCGAAGCCTCGGGCGATGGAGAAATCAATGAGGAAGAGACTCAGAAATGGGTTGACATGATGGAGCGTGAGCGTATCAGTTGGGTATTCTGGTCTGTTAGTGACAAGAATGAGAGTTGTTCCATGCTTATCCCCCGCGCCACTGCCGGAGGTCCTTGGCCTGATGATGTTATCAAGCGAAGCGGCAAGATTGTGAAGGGACTACTCACGAAATATAACAAGTGAATGGTGTATGACCATTAAAATAAATAAATTTATTTTGTATTGTTCTCGCATATTCGTACCTTTGCAGGCAAATTTTTAAAGAAGAAGACAGTGAAACAGTTTATTGCACTCTTAGCAGTATGTGGTTTGTTGATGTGTGCTCAACCGATGTCAGCACAGAACAAGCCAGCGCAGGATACGACAGAGATTACCCTCAAGGCTGACTCTGTGGCGGACACTGCCGCAGTAGCAGAAGCCATGCTGGTAGATGATGCCATGCTGGGTGAGGACACCGAAGAAGAAGGTGGCCTGCACAAGATTTTGAAGTCGAAGTTTATTGAAGGCTCCACAGGCTTCATGTCGCTGGTGGCATTGGCTTTGGTGCTGGGCCTGGCATTCTGTATTGAACGTATCATCTACCTGACGCTCTCAGAAATCAACGCCAAGAAATTCATGGCCGACGTCGATGCCAAAATTGAGGCAGGCGACATTGAAGGTGCCAAACAACTATGCCGTGAGACGCGTGGCCCGGTGGCCAGCATCTGCTATCAGGGGTTGCTACGCATCCATGAGTCGCTTGACAACATCGAACGAAGCATCGTAAGTTACGGCTCTGTACAGACGGCAAATCTGGAAAAGGGCTGTACATGGATTACACTATTCATCGCCGTAGCACCGTCACTGGGATTCCTGGGAACAGTTATCGGCATGGTAATGGCGTTCGACCAGATACAAGAGGCAGGTGACATCTCCACCTCTATTGTAGCCAAAGGTATGAAGGTGGCACTGATTACCACCATCTTCGGTATCATTGTGGCAGTCATCCTGCAACTGTTCTACAACTTTATCCTCTCAAAGATTGAGCATCTGACATCACAGATGGAAGAGTCGGCTATCTCGCTGATGGATTCCATCACCAAATATAAGGAAGACAACCATGTTTGAAGAAGGCAGTGCATTAGTTGATGTCCTGTTATGGGTGGTTTATCTGCTACTGGGAGTAGTGTCTGGACTGATTATCTGGTCATCTATCCACTCACTTCTTTGTCATCAGAAGACCGTAGAGCCCACTCGCGGCGTACCAGCAAGAGCCATTGCATGGGGTACCGTTGCCCTGTTGGCTATCACGTTGGCGCTGACGTTCCTACTGGGTTCCTCGAAGCCCATGCTCATCAATAATCAGTGGCTGAAGGACGTATTCTGGCTGAAGCTTGCCGACATGTTTATCTATACAACCATGATTATGCTGGTGATTGCAGCCATTGGTGTGGTTGTCGGTTCATCAGGTATTTTTAGAAAGGTAAAAAAATAAAGGAGAGTGATATCATTCCGCAGACGTAAACGCCGCCGTGTACCGGCTCTGAACACCACTGCCACAGCCGATATCTCATTCATGTTGCTGGTGTTCTTCCTTGTCACCACGTCAATTGACTCTGACAAGGGACTGAACCGTATGCTTCCCGCCATTCCACAAGAGGAGACACAGCAGACGATGGATGTCAGTGAGCGTAACGTGCTGCGTATCTCTATAGACGAGCAGGACAAGCTGGTGTGTGACGACGAGCAGGTGACGCCCGACGAGTTGCAGGAACGTATCATTGCCTTCATGGACAGGGCAGAGGTTGATAAGCACGTACTGAGTATTCAGGCTAACCGCAAAACCAGCTACGACGCATACTTTGCCATGCAGAATGCCATCGTGGCTGCATATCAGCGTCTGCGCAGCGACTATGCCAAGCAGCGATACGGGCTACCGCTTGAACAACTCAGCGAAGAACAACGCGACTCCGTCATCATGCATTATCCGCAACGCATCAGCGAGTCGGAGCCGGAATGACTGAGAGTGAAGACTGAAAAGTTTAGAGTTTTGTGTTAAGAATTTAAAGTAATTATGAGTATATTTCGCCGACGTGAACGTGAGGTACCAGGCCTGAACACGGCCTCACTGCCTGACTTGATTTTCACGGTGCTGTTCTTCTTCATGATTGTAACGCACATGCGACAGGCCGACCTGAAGGTACAATACCTCGTGCCACAAGGAACAGAGCTGAACCGCCTTACCAACAAATCGACGGCTCAGTATATCTATATAGGTCCGCCAAGCAAGGAATTGCAGTCGAAGCTAGGCACAGCGACGATTATTCAACTGAACGACCATATCGTAACGGTTGACGAACTACGTGACGAACTGACTAAAGTACGTCAGATGATGAGCGACGAGGACTGTGAACGCATGGTGGTTTCCATCCGTGCTGACAGGAAAACGGAACTGGGCATCATTGCCGATGTGAAACGAGCTCTGCGTGAGGCTGGCGCCCTGCGTGTAAACTATTCAGCTATTGATACAAACGAACAATAAAAATATAGGAATATGGCAACTCAGAAACTGGACAAATTGGACAAGCAGATACTGCGTATGATAGCAGAAGACGCACGTGTCCCCTTCCTGGAAGTGGCAAGAGCCTGCAACGTGAGCGGTGCAGCCATTCACCAGCGCATACAGAAATTGACAAACCTTGGTATTCTGAACGGTTCGCAGTTTATCATTGACCCTGAAAAGATTGGTTATGAAACCTGCGCCTACATTGGTTTGAACCTAAAGCATCCAGAGAAGTTCGATGGTGTTCTGGAAGAACTAAAAAAGATTCCCGAGGTAGTGGAATGCCACTATACCACGGGAAACTTCGATATGTTCATCAAAATCTATGCAAAGAACAACCATCACCTGCTGAACATTATCCACGATAAGCTACAACCGCTGGGGCTGTCGAGCAGTGAAACCTTGATATCATTCAACACGGCTATCGACCGTCAGCTGCCAATCTCAGACGTCATTGCAGACGACGAGGAGTAAGCAGGCTATCTGACGTAATTCACAAAGGCGTATTCGAAGGCATGACGCTCGTCCTTCGGATGCGCCTCTTTTGTCTCAACACGCCACTCGCTATAATCAGGGAAGAACGTGTCAGCCTCCTGAGGCACGTCATCAACCTCCGTCAGACACAGGCGGTCGGCCACCTTCACGGCCTGTTCATAGACCGATGCGCCGCCAATGATGTAAATATCCTCGTCTGGGCAACAACTCTGCAGCGCCTTCTCCAACGACGGATAGACGTCGCAGCCAGGGAAGTCCTTGCTTCGGCGTGAGAGTACCACGTTCCGACGGTTGGGCAAGGCGCCCTTGGGCAGCGAACGGAAGGTGTTGCTGCCCATGATGATAGTATGACCAGTGGTCAGCTGCTTAAAGCGCTTCAAGTCGTTTGGCAGCCAGTAAATGAGCTTGTTTTGATAGCCGATGGCGCGGTTCTTCGCCACCGCTGCAATAACGCTTATCATACGCTTACCTCCGCTTTAATGTGTGGCCAAGGGTCGTAGCCTTCCAACTCGAAATCCTCGAAACGGAAATCAAAGATGCTCTTCACGTCAGGATTAATCTTCATTTTGGGCAATGGACGTGGCTCACGGGTGAGCTGCAGACGAGCCTGCTCCAAGTGGTTCAGGTACAGGTGGGTGTCGCCAGTGGTGTGGATGAAGTCGCCAGCCTCAAAGCCCGTCACCTGTGCCATCATCTGCAACAACAGGGCGTACGACGCAATGTTAAACGGCACACCGAGAAAGGTATCAGCCGAGCGCTGATAGAGTTGCAAGCTGAGACGACCGTCTGCCACATAGAACTGGAAGATGGTGTGACAGGGCGGCAAGGCCATCTTGTTCACCTCTGCCACGTTCCATGCCGAGACTATCATGCGGCGTGAGTTGGGATTGTTCTTCAACTGATCTACCACGTACTGTATCTGGTCGATGGTACCTCCGTTGTAGTCAGGCCATGAACGCCACTGATGCCCATAGACAGGACCCAGCTCGCCGTTCTCGTCAGCCCATTCGTTCCAAATGCGTACACCGTGCTCCTGCAGGTATTTCACGTTCGTATCGCCCTGCAGGAACCACAGCAGCTCGTAGATGATACTCTTCAGGTGCAGCTTCTTCGTGGTCAGTAAGGGGAAGCCCTCACTCAGCGGATAGCGCGACTGTGTGCCAAAGATGCTGATGGTGCCCGTTCCTGTGCGGTCGCCTTTCTCGGTGCCTTCGGTCAGGATGCGGTTAAGAATGTCTAAGTATTGCTTCATATTCGTTGGGTATATGCGTTGTTTTTATTCTCCATGCTTTGGGGTATAGGTTATTGGCGCGACTGCCGATGTTCTTCATTTGTCCGAGCGGGTAGCCCATGAACGTCACTTCGACGACGCCACGCGGTGTGTCTTCAGGAAGCACCAGTGCCTCGCCACGCAGGTAGGCAATGGCTTGGGGGTAAGGAAGCTCCACATGGGAACTTGGTCCCACCAAGGGACCGTCTTGGTCCTCCCGTAGGACCGTTTTGGTCCCACCAAGGGACCGTCTTGGTCCTCCCGTAGGACCGTTTCGCATGATCGCCATAAACAGCCCTTCACCACGCGTAATGCCTGGGATGAACCGATAGACGGGCTCCGTAAAGCCTTCAAGCAACGAGCCCGTGATGTTCCATTCAGGTTTTATTGGCACGGACAACACCTCAGCACCTAGTTCTTCCATAAACCAGCGGATGTTCTCCTCGTTTTCTTTCGTATTAAAAGTACACGTACTATATATAAGTAGGCCTCCTTCGTTCAGGCATTTCCAGGCGTCGCAGACAATCTCGCGCTGTAGCTGCCAACAGCGTTCCACGTTCTTGGGACTCCACTCACCGATGGTGGCAGGGTCCTTACGGAACATGCCTTCGCCTGAACAGGGCACGTCGCACAGGATGAGGTCGAAGCGCTGCTTGTTCTTGACAAAGTCGCGCGGATAAAGGTTCGTCACCTCATGGTCAGGATAGCCCCACTTCTGTACGTTCTCGGCCAGCACCTGATAGCGGTTGCGCACGGGCTCATTGCTCACGAGTGTACTGCCTTCAGGCAATACAGAGCGTAGCAGCGTCGATTTGCCACCAGGAGCAGCGCAGAGGTCAAGAGCAGTTTTTAGTTGAGAGTTTAGAGTTGAGAGTTTAGAGTTTGCTACGTGCCATAGAAACATCGACGAAGCTTCCTGCACATAGTAGCAGCCGGCATGAAGTAGCGGGTCCATCGTGAAGTTCGGACGACGAGGCAAATAGTAGCCCTGTTCACACCAGGGCACACGCTCTCCTCCCTCCACCATCAACCTTCCACCCTCCACCTTTCGAGGGTTCAGGCGGATGCTCACAGGAGGTTCCTCTTCAAACGCCTGTAAATAGCGTCCGAAGCGCTCCTCACCCATAATCTGACGGGTCTCGCGTACAAATTCTTCCGGTAAATTAACCATAATTGCTTGCAAAGATAAAATTTTTTTTGCAACTTTGCAACTAATTTAGTAAGAGAAACGTCAAACAAGTGAAGAAAACAAAAAACTACAACGAATATGAAACAGTATCTTATCGCAATTGCCATGCTGCTCACGCTTGCCACAACGACGCAGGCAGCAGCCCAAAAGCATCGCCACAGCACGAAGGTAACGGCCGTGGCTCCAGTTGCAACGACAGACACCTCAGGCATTGAAGCCTTCTCTGACACTACGGGTGCAGCAGTCCCCGACACCATGACTACCTACAGTACCAATGGGCACTATTCGGTCAACGTGACGACACCCATGGACAACCTGCTCAGCAGTATCGACGGCGAAGATCTGGCCGGAATGGTTTTCGTACTTTGTGCCATATCTATCATGTTCCTGCTTGCTCCGGTTCTGATAATCATCGTCATCTTCTACTTCATCAACAAGAGCCGCAAGGACAAGCTGAAGCTGGCACAGATGGCCATCCAGAACGGACAACCCATCCCCGATCCGCTGATTCACGAACGCCCGGCCTTAGGCATTAATCCCTATCGCGGTGGCATCACGCAAATCTGCCTCGGCATCGGACTGATGGTCTTCCTGGGCATGATTCTCGGCAAGCTGGGCTTCGGTATCGGTGCACTGGTGTTCTTCATCGGACTGGGAAAGTTGATCATTGCCCTCATCGACAATCAGTCACAGCGTAAGAATTACACTTTTACGCCACGTCAGCAGACACCTCCGAAGACGGAGCAGACGCCTCCACCATATGTGAAATCAGAAGAAAAGGAGGAAAAAGAATAATCGGCCAATGGCTTCACTCAGCGATCTCTCTCTCGTTACACAGGTGGCGGTATTTGGCAACCGGAATGCTTTCGACAAGCTGGTTGTCAAATACCAGTCACCTGTCCGTAGGTTCTTCCTGCACCAGACGACGGGGGACGGTCAGTTGAGTGATGACCTGGCTCAGGACACGTTTATCAAGGCATACACGAACATCCGCCAGTTCCGCGGCTCGGCATCGTTCTCCACATGGCTCATGCGCATTGCCTACAACGTGTTCTATGACTACACGCGGAGCCGCGCAAGCCAAGGAACGGCAGATATTGAGCAGGTTCAGATGATTGCCAGCAGCTCTTCGTCGTCCTTGAAGATGGATATCTACGATGCCCTGGCCCGCCTGAAGCCTGACGAACGCACGTGTATCACGCTGCAACTCATTGACGGACGACCCATCGACGAGATTGCCAGCATCACGGGAATGCCCTCGGGCACCGTCAAGTCACATCTCTCACGAGGCAAGGAGAAGTTAGCAACCTACTTAAAACAAAATGGCTATGAAAGAAAATGACAACATACTGATTGAACAATTCTTCCAGGAGGCTGCACAGCAGCAGATAGAAGACAACGGATTCAGCGAGCGGGTGATGGCTGCCATCGGCACTCCCAAGCGCTCGGTCATCTGTGCACAGCGCATGTGGACGTTGTTCTGCATCATGGTGGCTTTAGGAGCATTCATCTATCTTCAGGGGTGGACAACGCTGTTGTCGTATGCTGTCACGTTCCTGACTTATGTGGAGGTCTTCTTCCGCACGCTGCCCACATCGTTCGACGCGTCGGTACTGGCCGACACCATCAATGTCACACCGGCATTCACCATCCTGCTGTCACTGGTGGTCTTGATGATACTCACCATCATCGGCCTGACGCGCTGGGTCAGTCGGTGGGTGTTGTAACCATGCCGTAGGTAGTGCGCAGCACACGGAACTCCGTGCGACGGTTCAGCTGGTTACAGGGTTCCTGTTCCTCTGGCTTGAGCTGTTCAATAAATGCCTGGGTCAGTACGTCGCCTTCCTTCAAGAAAGGAAAGCGCTCCGTCAGTTTCTTGCGTACCGTCTTGGGCACCTCTTTACCATAGCCGACTGGTGTCAGACGGTCTTTTTGTATGCCATGTTCAATCAGGTAGTTCACAACCGACTCCGCACGACGTTGCGAGAGTCGTTTGTTGTATTCTGACGAACCTTTATAGTCGCAGTGGGCACTCAGCTCGATGGTCACGTTGGGGTTCTCCTGCAACAGCAGCACCAGCGAGTCGAGGGCAGTCTTCGACTCCGGACGCAACGTGGCACGGTCGTAGTCGTAGAAGATGTTGTCAATGAGTACGGGAGCTGTGATACTGGCCAAGGGGAACTGCAGGACGTGCTCCTCCGACTCATCCGTGTCAACGACGCTGATTTGCTCCGCATGGTTCAGATAGCCGTTGCAGGTGGCCAACAGCACATAGTCAACGCCGGGCTTCACCTCCTGCGTGAACGAGCCGTCGCCACGCACACCCAGCTTCAGGTTCGTGCCGTCGTTACCCACCATGAACACCTGGGCGGCTGTCAGCTCGTAGCCGTCTTTCTCATAGACCCAGCCCTTGACGGTCTGCATAATCTCAGGGTTCGAGAAACTATAGATGTGGTCCCAGCCTCGCGCATCGCCACGGTTGCTGGAGAAATAGCCTCGGTTATACACGCCCTCGAAGGTCATGCCGAAGTCGTCGCCCTGCGAGTTCAGCGGGTAGCCCGGATGCTCAACGACCCACTCACGGAGCGTGTCAGGATGCGCAATATAGATGTCGAGTCCGCCCAGTCCCTCACGACCGTCGCTCGAGAAATACAGGTCGCCGTTGGGACGGAACGTCGGAAACTCCTCGTTGCCGGGCGTGTTGACAGCAGCCCCCAGGTTCTCCACACCACCCAGTCCGTGGTTGGTGATGCGAATGCGCCACAAGTCCAGTCCGCCCATTCCGCCAGGCATGTCGCTGGTGAAGTAGAGCCAGTTGCCGTCAGGACTGATGGCAGGGTGCGCATAGAGTGACAGCGTGTCCTTGCTCAGCTTCAGCACTGTGGGCTTACCCCATGCTGCGTCTGAGCGCGGTGCGGTGGCAATGGTGGCAAAGCGTGGATATTGCGGATCGGTCTTGCAGACGGTCAGGTACATCGTCTTACCGTCGGGAGTCAGCGCACAGGCTCCTTCGTCATCCGACGAGTTCAGCTCCGTGTCAATGCTAATGGGTCGCTGCCACTGTCCCTGTTCGTTCTTGGTGGCCATGAAGATATCGGCATTCTTCGTGCCGGTGATGCCGCTGTATTCGTCACCGCGTGCCTCGTTGCGCGTGGAGGTAAAATAGAGAATCTCGTAGTTGTTACCACCCAGCACGGGAGAATAGTCCGCCCGTCGCGAGTTGAAGATATCCATGCGCTTCACCGTGTAACGTGAGCCTGCTTCCTTCCATAACGGAGCCATCTGGGCAGACTTTAGGCCAGTACGGGTCATCCCTCCTAAACTAGTCCTAAACTCTAAACTCTGAACTCTCAACTCTAAACTGTCTATAGCCGTCTGGAACATCTTGGCTGCGTCCTTGTACTGGCCGTTCTTCAGCAACTGCTGGGCTAACAGAAAGTACGTCAGCGAATCCTGCTGCTTGTAGCGTATTACGTTGTTGTAGGCTGCTATGGCACGCCCGGTGTAGTTGATGCGACGGTAGCACTCCGCCAGTTTTGCTGCCCGCTGTCCGCGCAGTTCGCGCTCCTTGGCAGGTGTCTGCTGATAGGCTTTCTTGTATTGGGCGGCAGCATCGAAGTATTCGCCCAGCGCATAGAACTGGTTGCCTTTCTTCATGGCCTGTTCTGCTCCACACGAAGTGAGGAGCAAGACCATACCCATTACGATATATATAATGTGTTGCCTGCTGTTCATACCTTATAATAACGTAGGTCGGTACGTTTTATTGCATTTCCCCTTGATTACCCCACTCTACCCATGACATTTCGGCAGACAAGGCCGACAATTTGTCGTGTTTGAGGCGTTCGGCACGGGGATTGTTGCGTAAAAGGTAAAAAGTAAAATAATAAAAAGAAAGGAGCTAATCATGACATTAGAAAAGTTTACCATCAAGGCGCAGGAAGCCGTCCAAGAGGCGGTGAACACTGCGCAACGCGCCCAGCAGCAGGCCATTGAACCTGTGCACCTGCTGAAGGGCATCATGGAGAAAGGCAAGGACGTGACGAACTTCGTATTCCAGAAGCTGGGTGTCAACAGCCAGCAGATCAGCCTTCTGCTTGACCAGGAGCTGCAGCACCTGCCGCGTGTGCAGGGCGGACAGCCGTACCTGTCAAGCGACACCAATTCGGTACTGCTGAAGGCAGAGGACATCTCGAAGAAACTGGGCGACGAGTTCGTCAGCATTGAGCCACTGCTGCTGGCACTGCTCAACGTGAACTCCACCGCCAGCCGAATCCTGAAGGATGCCGGCTGTACGGAGAAGGACATGCAGGCCGCCATCCAGGAACTGCGACAAGGCCAGAAGGTGCAGAGCCAGAGTGGTGACGAGAACTACCAGTCGCTGGACAAGTACGCCAAGAACCTGGTAGATATGGCTCGTCAGGGCAAGCTCGACCCCGTCATCGGTCGTGATGATGAGATTCGTCGCGTGCTGCAGATTCTCTCCCGCCGTACGAAGAACAACCCGATACTGATTGGTGAGCCGGGTACAGGTAAGACGGCCATCGTGGAGGGTCTGGCACAACGTATCATACGCGGCGACGTGCCCGAGAACCTAAAGGACAAGCAGCTCTTCTCACTCGACATGGGTGCGCTGGTGGCCGGTGCGAAGTACAAGGGTGAGTTTGAGGAACGCCTGAAGAGCGTCATCAACGAGGTGACGAAGAGCGAGGGCCGCATCATCCTCTTCATCGACGAGATTCACACGCTGGTGGGTGCCGGCGGCGGTGAGGGAGCAATGGATGCTGCCAACATCCTAAAACCTGCGTTGGCCCGTGGCGAGCTGCGCAGCATCGGTGCCACCACGCTGAACGAGTACCAGAAGTACTTTGAGAAGGACAAGGCGCTGGAACGTAGATTCCAGACCGTCATGGTGGACGAGCCCGACGAGCTGTCGGCCATCTCTATCCTGCGTGGTCTGAAGGAGCGTTACGAGAACCACCACAAGGTGCGTATCCAGGACGATGCCTGCATCGCCGCCGTTCAGCTGTCAGAACGTTACATCAGCGAGCGTTTCCTGCCCGACAAGGCTATCGACCTGATGGACGAGGCAGCCGCCAAGCTGCGTATGGAGCGCGACTCCGTGCCCGAGGAACTGGACGAGATTATGCGTAAGCGTGCGCAGCTGGAGATTGAAAAGGAAAGCATTAAGCGGGAAACCAGTGCCCCCCTGTCGTCCCCCGAGGGGGACACCAATGCGCCTTCCACGAAGTTGCAGCAGATGGAGAAACAGATTGCCGAACTGAAGGAACAGGAGACGGCAATGCGTGCACAATGGGAGAGCGAGAAGGGGCTGTCCGACAAATACCAACAGGTGAAGGAGGAAATAGAAAACCTGAAGTTCGAGGCTGACCGTGCCGAACGCGAAGGCAACTATGGGCGTGTGGCAGAGATACGCTATGGACTGCTGCAACAGAAAGAGGCACAACTCAACGAACTGCAGGCACAGCTGAAAGCCTCCCCTCGGGGAGGACTGGAGGGGGCCGTCACCGCCGACGATATTGCCGAGGTGGTGAGCCGCTGGACGGGCATCCCCGTCACCCGCATGCTGCAGAGCGAGCGTGAGAAGCTGCTGCACCTGGAGATCGAGCTGCACCGTCGCGTCATTGGTCAGGACGAGGCCATCACAGCCGTCTCGGATGCGGTACGCCGCAGCCGTGCCGGACTGCAGGATCCCAAGCGCCCCATTGCGTCGTTCATCTTCCTCGGCACCACGGGTGTGGGTAAGACGGAACTGGCGAAGGCGCTGGCGGAGTACCTCTTCAACGACGAGACGATGATGACGCGTATCGACATGTCGGAGTATCAGGAGAAGCACACCGTGAGCCGACTCATCGGTGCCCCTCCGGGCTACATCGGCTACGACGAGGGCGGTCAGCTGACGGAAGCGGTACGTCGCAAACCCTATCAGGTGCTACTGTTCGATGAGATTGAAAAGGCACACCCTGACGTGTTCAACATCCTGTTGCAGGTGCTGGACGACGGACGTCTGACGGACAACAAGGGACGTACGGCGAACTTCAAGAACACCATCATCATCATGACCAGTAATGCCACGCGCGAACAGCTGCGTATGCTGATGCGTCCGGAGTTCCTGAACCGTATCGACGAAATTATCACCTTCCAACAGCTGACGCAGGAGCAGATAGCCGACGTAGTACGCCTGCAGATGAAACGCGTCACCGACATGCTGGAGCCGCAGGGCATCCGCCTCGAAGTAACCGACGCAGCCGTCCGCTACCTGGCTCACGAGGGCTACGACCCCGACTTCGGCGCACGTCCCGTAAAGCGAGCCATCCAACAGCTGGTGCTCAACGACCTGTCACGTAAGATACTGGCTGACGAAGTAGATCGTAGCAAGCCTATCATTATTGACGAGTTCGGCGACGGACTGGTCTTTAGGAATTAAAATCTATTCAAATCTATGGATTCACCCCCAAGATGGCATCACGGCATTGTTCCATGAGCCACTTGGGGGTACTTGTTGCTCCACAGATGCCAACGGTCTTGATGCCGTCAAGCCATGAGCGTTCTATTTCCTCAGGACCTTCAATAAGGTGGGTATTGTCGTTTACCCGCTTACACTCGCTGAACAACACCTTACCGTTGGAGCTCTTGCGCCCGCATACAAAGAGTATGAGGTCATGCCGTGCTGCAAACTGGCTGATATTCGGCATGCGGTTGGCTACGGAACGGCAGATGGTGTCGAACGAACGGAAGGTGGCATCTGAGGAAATATGCTGCTGGATATATTCGATGATACGGTGGAACTCGTCCAGCGACTTCGTGGTTTGGGAGTACAGGAATATGTCGCGTGTATAGTCGAGCTTCACCACTTCGTCGAAGCTCTCTATGACAATCGCCTTGCCCTGCGTCTGCCCCACCAGCCCGAGCACCTCAGCATGTCCCTGCTTGCCAAAGATGACAATCTGTGCATCGGGGTTAGCATCAAACTGTTTCTTGATGCGCTTCTGCAACTGCAGCACCACAGGACAGGTGGCATCGATAATCTCGATGTTGTTACGACGTGCCAGTTCGTAGGTCTCAGGCGGCTCACCGTGGGCACGCAGCAGCACCTTAACATCGTGCAGTTGCTCCAGTTCCTCATGGTTGATCGTAACAAGCCCCATCTGACGCAACCGTTCACACTCCATGCCGTTGTGCACGATGTCACCCAAGCAGTAGAGCGTCTGCCCCGTTGCCAGTTCTTCCTCGGCTTTCTTGATGGCAGTGGTCACACCAAAGCAGAAGCCGCTACCATTGTCTATCTCTATTTGCAGCATTCCCTTAACTCGTCAAAGTATGTATCCAACAACTGCTGGGCAGCAGCAAAGCTGGTCTTCTGCCCTGCCAGCACCGTGTGTTCGGCTTCCTTCAACCGCTGTTGTATGAGCGGGTTGTTGTAGAAGTTCAGTCGCAGGTGTTCGTTGATGCTCTCGTACATCCAGTACTTCGACTGCTCGTTACGGCGGTAGTCAAAATAACCATTAGCCTTCACAAAGGCGATGTACTCATAGATCATGTCCCATATCTCCTTGATGCCCGTACCGTAGAAGCCGCTGTAGCAAAGCACCTTCGGCAGCCAACCACTCTCAGGCATAGGAAAGAAGTGAAGGGCGTTACGGAAGTTGGTGGCAGCCATATGGCACTTATCGACGTTCTCACCGTCACACTTGTTGATGACGATGCCGTCAGATATTTCCATGATGCCACGCTTGATGCCCTGCAACTCGTCGCCTGTACCAGCCAACTGTATGAGCAGGAAGAAATCCACCATCGAGTGACAGGCCGTCTCGCTCTGCCCCACTCCAACGGTCTCTACGAAAATCTTATCGAAGCCTGCTGCCTCGCAGAGGATGATGGTCTCACGCGTCTTACGGGCCACACCACCTAACGAGCCTGCCGTCGGACTGGGACGGATGAAGGAGTCCGGATGCTGTGCCAGCTTCTCCATGCGCGTCTTGTCACCCAGAATAGAGCCTTTCGAACGTTCCGAGCTGGGGTCGATGGCGAGGACGGCGAGCTTGCCGCCTTTCTCCTTCAGCACATGTATGCCAAACTCGTCGATGCTGGTTGATTTGCCTGCACCAGGCACGCCACTGATACCCACACGTACGGAGTTGCCACTGTAAGGCAGGCACTTCTCGATGACCTCCTGTGCACGCTGCTGGTGGTCGGGGTTGACACTCTCCACCAGTGTGACGGCCTGACTCAGTATGGTCACGTCACCCTTGCGGATGCCTTCCACCATCTCATCTACCGACAGTTCCTTGCGCTTCCTGCGTTTCAGATAAGGGTTGATGATGCTGGGCTGTTCCACGCCGCTGTTCACTTGCAAGCCGGCATATTCGGCACTATTCTCAGGATGTTCCATAATCTTCTTTGGGGAGTTAAGGGGAGTTAAGAGGAGTTAGGGGGAGTTAGGGGACATTACTGTCATTTGCTTGTATGGAGCCTTGAAACATTTGTCTCTTAACTCCCCGAGTGAGCGGAGCGAACGATAACTCCTCTTAACTACTTTATTTAACATTAATATTAATCACCACCTTTGCCTTGTCGGGGTCATTGGTTATCATCAGCACACGGGGCTTCGTACGGACACGTTTCAGGTCTTTGGCAACACCCGTAATCTTCAGCTTCGTAGTCTCGCCCGGCTTCAGCTGGCGCTTCGAGAGTTTCACCTTCAGGCCTGGCGTAAACATCTGCAACGAGGAGATTTCCAATGTTGACTGTCCGCTGTTGGTCAGGACAATCTCACCCTTCATCTTCGAACGTCCTTCGAAGTTGAAGTCCAGCTGCTCAGCCGACATCGTCAGGTGAGGCGCATTGACCTTTGCTGCATCGGTGATGTGTGCAAACGACGGCAGCAGAACGGCAGACACGCCAATGTCGTTGTTCTTGTTCACCTGGTCGCCAGGGTTCTGTGCCAGATAGATGGTGGTCTGCGTCAGACCGTAGTCATGCAGCAACTCCGAGTTCAGCGTCACCGTCATCTTGCCCGTCCGCCCAGGAGCCAGCTTCTGAGGCGACATCGTTGCCGTCAGGTATGGCGGCAGATGCATCAGGTTTGGCTGGCAGGCCGTCGTGCCTGCATTCATAATGTGAATCTCCTGCACAGGCTGTTCCCCACGGTTCACGTTATCAAACTCCAGCTCGTTCTTGTCAATGCGCAGATCACTGATGGAATAGGCATAGTTGGCAGCATAGTCCTCCTGCACCTCAGCCATCACCACGCCCTTCATCGTCAGATAGACAGGCTTGTCGGAACCGTTGCTGTAGATGGCGGCCTGCTTCTGGAAATGTCCCAGCTGGCGGGCATCGTACGTCATCTTCACCTCGAACGTCTCACCGCCAGGAATGTCTGTACGCGGATATTCCACCGATGTACAGCCACAGCTGACCTTCACGTCCTTGATACGGAGTTTGCGGTGCCCACTGTTCTGTAGTTCGAACACGGCTGTTGCAGGGCTCTCGTAGGCAATAGGGCCAATGTTTACTTCACCTTTGTTTACTTCCAGTCTCTGTGCTGAGGCAGGCAGCATGGCCAGCAACAGCAGTGATGATATTAATAGCTTCTTTTTCATAATTCTTTTCATTGTTCGACGTTCAGCGTCTGCGCCTTTGCCGTAGCACGATACTCGGGTGAGTAAGCACATTGGATGATGCACGTTCCCGTCTCGTAGGTGCCGGCACGGTCGATGTAGTATTCGGTCTCTATGACACGCTTGCCCTTGGGCAGACGGTCGAAGTAATAGTTCGTAGAATAGTCCTTAGGCGAGCAGTAGGCACCGTTGCGGTAGCCGCTGAGCTGGCGCACGGGTTCCATGCAGGCAGCACGACGGTCGAGCACCTGTACGAAGTCGAGGTCACGCTCACTCTCGATGGTGAGGCGTACGGTCACCTTATCGCCGACTTTCAGGGTAATCGGAGTATTCTGAGTACTCGGAGTACTCGGAATAATAATCTCTCGCTTGATGGTGAGTCCACTGGCAGAAGCCTCAATGTCGCGGACAGGCTGCATGAACTGTGCATAGACAGCACCCCACGACGTACCCGTTGAGGTCTTCTTGGCTGAGAAATGCTTGCCCTTGGGCTGCTCAATGGCAGTCTTCACGTAGCCGATGCCTGCCGTAGCCTTCGGCAGGTCGAGCGGACGGCCGTCGATGGCGAGAACGGTCTGAGCACTCTGAGTATTCAGCGTATTCTGATTATCCAAGAATGCCCAAATAGCATTCACGCTGTTGATGGGCGTGTCCCAAGCCTGCGTGCGCTTCTCCTGCAACAGCCAGCGCTGCATCTCCTCAATGGTCTGCTCGTCCTCAGGCGTGATGTACTTCAGGGCCTCAATCGCCATTACCTCCGTCGGAATCTTATAGTCGTACCATGAGTAGCCGGCACGCTGCGTGTCGTAGTAGCGACCCTTCTCCTCCGTGAATACGGTGTATTCCTTCAGGCTCTGGGCATACTCTGCGCTACGTTTCTTCTCTCCGTGCTTCTGCAGGATGATGGCCGACAGCGCCTTCTCGTAGATGGTCTGGTTCTTGATGTCCTTCTTCATCTTGGCGATGAGGTACTCGTTGGCAGCCTTCACGTCCTTGGGCAACTCACGTCCGTCGAGGGCACATATATAAAGGTACTGTAGGGCCTTGAACGACGGGAATCCGTAGTCCTTGCCGTTTTCCTTCTCCCATTTCTTCATCTTCTTCACGTCCTCCACAATCTCCTTACCCATGAACTTGAAGGCGTTAGTCAGCATCGAAGCCGTCTCCTGCTGCTTTCCTGCCATCACGTTCAGGCGTGTCAGCATCTCGGAGATGCTTACCGTCATGTAGAAGCTACCCTCCATGCCTGGCCACCAGCTCCATGAGCCGTTACCGTTCTGCAGGGCACGCAGTTTCTTCGTGGCTTCGCTGATGCGGTTGTCCATCGTGTTCTCGTCGAAGAAGTCTGCCAGACGCTGCTTCTGTTCTGCCTCACGGTCTGCATCGATGACCCAAGGCGTCTCCTGCAGCAGGATGTCCTTCAGTTCCTCGTTCTTAGAGAGGTTAGAGGTGAGAGACGAGAGGTCAGAATCCGGCTCACGCTTCCATTGCTCGAACACCGTCTTGATGTTGGCGCTCTGCTTGATGAGCGTGCGGGCTATGAGGTTCGAATAGAGCCAGGCAGCCTGGTCGATGGCGTTGTTCTCGTTGGGGTTACCCACTGACGGCAATGCCTGTACCATAAGCCATGCAGGGTTGTTGGTGTATTCGACGGTCAGCTTCTGCTGGCCTGTACCTGCAGGGAAGAGTTTTGCGATGTCAATGGTCTTCGTGCCAGGCTCATGCTGGGTGAACGGCACCGTTACGGTGACGCGCTCCTCGTTGGGCAGCACAGCCAGATAATGCTGTTCGCCGTCAGAGAAGTTCTTGCCGCTGGCAGACATCTGACAGATATAAAGAGGTGAGAGGTGAGAGGTGAGAGGTGAGACGTCGAACGTCACTACCACCATCTCGCCAGCCTTCACCGTGAACGGCTGACTCTGCTTCATGATGACCTTGTTGGTCTCTGGGTCGAGCAGGCGGAGCATCGACGTACCGCTGACCTGATGGTCGCTGGTGTTGAAGATGCGTGCCGATAGCTTGGCCTGGTCGCCTGCACGCAGGAAGCGCGGCATGTTCGGCTGTATCATGACTTCCTTCTGTGCCACAGCCTCACCGCCGATGTAGCCGTTACACATATCCTGTGTGGTGGCAATACCCATGAAGCGCCATGTGGTCAGGCTTTCAGGCAGGGTGAACTTAATGGCAATGCGTCCTTCGCTGTCTGTCGTTAGCGTGGGATAGAAGAAGGCCGTTTCGTTCAAGTTCTCACGCATAGGAACAGCGTTGCCCTCCTCCTCTTCTGCTGCAGGCTCTTCGGCGTTGTCAGCTTCTGGCGCTGGCTCTTCTGTCTCTCTTGCCATAGGCTCTGCTGCCATGCTGGCCATCATCATGGGTTCACCGTCTTCCACCATCACGTTACGTGACAGGCGACGTTTGGCTGTGCCATAGCCCACCACAACGACCTCATTGAGCGCATCTTCATCATAGTACTCGAAGCCCAAGAGTTGCCAACCAATATAGTCGAAGTGGCTGAACCGCATGCCCTTCACCTCGAGCGGCTCCCACTCGTGCGCTGCATGTCCGTAAATACGTCCCCAGCTGGAGTGGTTCCATGAGGTAGAGGGCGTTGGAATCGTCATGTAAGGTGCGAAGCTCCACTGATGCGGATAGAGCTGGTCGAGCGACTTGTCGTAGAGCGTTGCCATGAGCTGTGCGTCGGCAGGCGTGCCGTCAGGGTTCGTTACCACAAGCTTCCACTCCTCCTTCTGTCCTGGTGTCAGACGGTCGCGGAAGGTTTCCCAGCGCATCGTCAGCTTCTTGTCAGGCACAGGGCGTTTGATGGTCGTCTGGTGTGTATAGACCTTGCCTTCCTTCACCCAGGCGAAGGTCAGCAGCAGACCTGTTCCGTATTCTTCCTTATAGGTAAACTTCTTGTTCCAAAGGGCGTTGCTCAGATCAACGGCACCACTCTCCACCACCTTCGTGCCAGAGAAGATGCTATAGAACAGGTGCACGTTCGCGTCGCTCGAGCCCACCTGGATGGTGACGGGCGTGCCGTCGTTGGGGAACTGTGTGGCGCTGGCGTAGAACCAGTCCTTCGTCTCCGCACAAGGTGTGGTATCATCGAGACTGAACACGGTGAACTCCTGCTTCAATGTCTCGCCCTCGCACTCGGCTTCCAGCGTGTGCTTGCCGCTGGTGAAGTTAGAGGTAAGAGGTAAGAGGTTAGAAGTAAGCGTTTCCTGCCACTCGCCACCGTCCAGACGGAAGCGGACGGTCTTGCCCTCGATGCTGTTGCCGGCAGCGTTGCGCAGGTGGAAGGTCAAGCCCTTGAACTCTTCCTTCAGCACCTTCTCAGCCAGGTCGCATGTCAGCACCTTCTCGCGAGTACCCAGAGGCACGCTGGTGCTTCCTGTATGGCTCTCGCCAGCCTGATCGGTCACGTCGGTCTCCACCACAAAGTAGTAGAACATGGGATGGTCATCATGGTTGGCAGGCAACGTGAGGGGCACGTTGACGGTGAAGTGTCCGCTGTTGTCCGTGGTCAGCGTGCCAGACGTAATCTCCGTGTCGTTGCGGCCATAACCGTAGGAGCCCTGCTCCCAGTAGTAGCTGTAGCTGAGCCACCAGAAGGCGATGCGACGCTTCACCGTATATTTGACGGTGGCACCCTGCACGCCTACGCCGGCATACGAACGGGCCTGACCCACGACGGCCAGCGTGTCGCCTGCCTTGTAGGTCTCCGTCACCTCGTCGAACAGCACCTCGTAGGTGGGGCGCTTGTATTCCTCCACGCGGAAGTACTGGCGGCTGTCGCTTGTCTCCACGCTGTAGCGTCCTGTCAGTCGGTCCTTGGGCAAAATGAACTCCGCCGATGCCTTACCATACTTATCAGTAGTGACGGTCTTCTCCTCCACCACCTTCCAGTTGGCGTCTCTCAGGCGCAGCGTCACCTCCCTGCCTTCCACAGCACGCGTCTCAATGTATTTCGATGTCTCGTGCACCAAAGCAGCCACATAGAGTGTCTGTCCTGGACGGTAGATGCTGCGGTCGGTATATAGATGGGTGGTAACCTTTCTGGCATGATAATCGTTGAAGTTGAAACTGCCGTAGGCCGATGTCTCTCTGTAACCCTTGTCCGTCTCCGTATAGGCATAGATGACGGTGTTGTTCCTGCGCTTACGCATCTTCAGCTTGGCATCAGGCACAGGCTGTCCCGTGTGACCATCCACTATCTCGTAACGGTCCTCACCGCTTGGCTGCGGCTGACTCAGCACAAACAGGTTGCTGACGTACAGCAGATCCCTGACTGTCAGCTCGCCGGCTGTAAACTCCAGCAGATAGACACCCAGCGGCAGCGGCTCAATCAGCATGGAGTCCTCGAACTCCTCGAAGGGAGCGCGGCCTGCATAGTTACGCGTCTGCGTACGCTCCGGCAGCAGCGTCAGGTGCTTCTTCAGCTCCTTCCAGTCGTCTTCGTCCGACAGACTCATGTCGTGATTTCCCGTCAGGTTTGTCTTGTAGATACGCATGGTCAGCTGCTCCACGTTGCGCACGTCCTCAATCACCACCTCGGGTGCCGTCGAGGAGTTGATCAGTTCGCTGGCCAGCCGCACCTCAAACTGGGGGTTAGTCATCGTCTGCTCCGCATTGCGCAGTATGTTGATGCTTGGCCACTTGGCCCAGCGCTTCGTTGCCTCGTGTATATAGTCCAAACGCTCCTGCTCAGTAGCATGGCCTCGGCCCGACATGTAGTCATAACGTTCCAGCGCCAGCTCAGCACAGACATCCAGGTCGCCATACTCACGAATCAGGGAGTCCAGCTTCGTAATGTATTCCGACGTCTTCCAGTCACCTGTATAAGGACGGTCCTCCTGCATCAGCCACAGGGCCGACAGACAGGCACCCGCACGGTTGCCCTCCGCCACATACTGCGCATGCATCTCGTCGTAGCGTTTCAGCGTTCGTCCGATAAGGCTCAGCAGGTCATCGCCGAAGTAGCGGCTGTCCTTCTCCTTCACCACGTAGGGATCGAAGGTCTTGGCCTTCGTACGGGCCAGCAGCGCAGGGTTCTCCAGCGCCAACGTCCTGTACTCCTTCTCACGAATGTATGACGAGTCGCCCAAGAGGTCGCCGTTCTCGCTATACAAGCGGCAGAGCACCGTAGCATAGACGGCACGCAGGGCACCGTCCTGCGTCGTCCGCAGCTCCTGCTCCATGCGCTTCACCCAGGGTTTCAGCGAGTCGGGAGCCACCTCGTATTGTGTCTCCATGGCCGTCAGCTGGGCTTTCAGCAGATGGCCGTACTGCTTCTCCTTGCGCGCCTTCGTCATAATCTGCTCGGCGTGCTTGATGACCTGCTGGGGCAGGTCCTTGTCCTGAGCCTCCCCCACCTGCTTCCACAACTGTTTGTAACTCTGTCCGAACAACATCATAGGCATTGCCATTATACTGATGAACGCAATGAATAATCCTTTTTTCATACGCATTGTTTTGGGTTTCATTTGCAAAGATACAAAATAATTCGTAATTCCAAATTTGTAATTCATAATTTTTTCATACCTTTGCATTAAAATTATTAAACTACAACCTATGGCTCAGGAAATAAAATACAGCATTCACCGCAGTCCGCTGAAAGACGCAGACGGCAACGACACCTACCAGATACGGCAGGAAGTGGGCAGCGTCCTCAACGAGAAATGGATGACATCTCACCTCAAAGAGCACAACAACTTGATGGCAAAGTACATTGAACAAGCACTCCTCGTCATCGAGGACGAGATTGTGTGCAACCTGCTCTCCAACAACCGCCTACACATCGAGGGGCTGGGTACCTTCTTCCTTAAACTCGGATTCCGCGAACAGACGGACGAAGAGGGCAACAGTGTCAAACCGCACATCACGGACCCCAGCAGCATCACCTCCGACGACATCTGCATAGAGGGTGTTGGCTTCACGCCCGACAAGCAGTTCACCAGTCGATTCACCTCCGCTCGTGGCATGCACTTCACCAACGTAGAAGCGTTAGGCTACTCCAAACACAGCAATACCTATACGGAGGAAGAGGTACGGACGCGGCTCAGCGCGTACCTTGACCGCCACGAACTCATCACGCGCAAGCACTTCATGGGGCTCTTCGGCTTTAAGGGATATACGGCAGACAAGTGGCTCGAACGCCTTACTACGGGGCCTGCATCCATGCTGGTACGCAACCGCATCGGAACGTCAGCCGTTTTTCGTCGCCGACCAACCACCTGAACATACAACATCTCCCACCTTTTCATACCACTTCTCGAACGTTTGACAACTGTCAAACGATTGTTTGACAATTACCGAACGACCGTTTGACAGCTGTCAAACGACCGTTTGGCACTTGTCAAACGTTCAGGAACCGGCACTTATCTCTAAGACATTCGGCACCTCTCGAGGGGAGCATTACCGCCTCTCTGCAAAGGAATTGTAAAGAAAAACGCCTTTTTCTTTGCATTATCAGATTTTTTACTTATCTTTGCCAACAGAATAACTAAAGACCCATACGACTATGAAGCGAATACTCCAACTGACTATGACGATGCTGCTGCTCCTGGCAGCAACAGGCACAAAGGCCGACAACTACACTGGTACGGTAGAACGTTTCGGTGAGAAAATGAAATATACCATCAGCGGTGGTATAGTAACAAATAAAGAAGCGCCTACGTGTCCTCTTATTGACCGCATTTTGTCCCCCACCTCCAAAGCGTGGGGACTCATCTGGATGGATGTGGAGGTCGGCCAAACCGTCGTGCTCACGGCAGAAAGACTGAAGGGCACCAGCGAATTATACAAGAAGTGTGAAGTCTTCATAGGAGAAGGCAAGGCTGCCGGAGAAGGCAAGGCTACCCTATCCATGAGGGTTACAGACAAAATGAAGACTTTCAGTGGAAAGGTTATTTACTACGGTAAAAACTCCATCTTAGAGTACAACATCGGCTTTACCGTAAAGAAGAAGGTAAACCAGTCAGGCACGGGAGGTGTGACGACCTATCGCGGAACAGATGAGGTCGTTCGGTATCGTAGATTCGGGTCAATGGGTACAGTCAACTATACTTTTACAGGCCGAAACTTCCGGACAGAAGGAGACAGATTCGTGGCGGACTATTACCCTGGGGAGACGGTGACCGTTACGGCAGAATTTAAACCAAACGAAAGAACTTCTTATCGGACGTATGCCGCAATTGACATTGGGACGGATCGTAAAAAAAAGACTCAGATAAACGGTCCCATCACCGCTACTTTTACCATCCCCAAGACAGCCAAAAAGAACGATAACATTAGCATTTCTGCGGGCTGCGATGCAGAAGATATCGGGAATGGCACTTATCATAACTATACGTCGGAAGGAGGGGGCGGCGTCTTCATTAATATAATAGAAAAACCAAGCGGCACCACTAACTTCAAGTGGGACGATGTGGTAGAGGACAACAACTGCGAGATCTGTGGTAGCGAGTATTCCGAATTTCGTCCACACGGCTACAGCATGGAGGCAACCTATACTTGTACGAAGGACCCCAAGCAAATAATCCACGAGATTGAACCAGGAAAGACCATCTATGGCAATACCAGGATAAAAACATACGACGAGGAACTGGGTATTGATCATGGCGACCAGGAAAATGCCATCGTTATTGAAAAGGACTCTGAAGTGGAATTCACCAATGACAATGGGGTGCAGATATGGACGGTCATCAAGGGTGGCATCAGGGGAATCAATCTGAAGCCACTCAAAGGATCGGAAGGAAGTTTCCTCTTCTACACGCCTCATATCAAGGCGATACCTTTCGGCACCGTCTTCGTTATACAGAACAACAACAACGCGTCGCGCGTCTATCTACTTTCTGGCTCTATGGAAGTGACAAGCAAGAAGACCAGCAAGAAGGTGACGCTGAAGCCTGGGCAGGCATCGTCCGTCAGCACCAACGGAGAGCAGAAGGTACAGCAGTTTGACATCAAGAAGGCAGCCAAGAAGTTTGGCATTTCGGAAGCAGACCTGCAGGGAACCGCTGCCGTCGGCACCATCTTCACAGACAAGAAGGTGAACTACAAGATTATCTCTACCAAAACCGTCGAGGTGACCAGCGAGGTAAGAGGCATCTACAGCGGCAAAGTGAAGATTCCTGCTAAGGTGAAGTACAACGGTGTGGAGTACAGCGTGGTGGGCATCGGCAAGAAGGCTTTTGCTGACCAGACGAAGCTGACCTCCATCGTTATCCCCACCAGCATCCGAGGCATAGCCGAAGACGCCTTCCTGAACACAGGACTGACGGAAGTCACCATACCAGGCGACAAGGTAAGCGTGGTGAAGAATGCTTTCCGCAACTGCCTGAAGCTCACCACTGTCACCATCAGCGGCAATGAGCCGGCTTGCTCGCCTGACGCCTTCATCGGCTGCTCTGCCATGAAGGAACTGCGCATCAAGGGCATTAGTGAGAGCAACAACGGCAAGAAGCTCAACGGCACGAATGCCATTATCAAGGTAATCAAATAAACGACAAACGACTATGAAACAAGCAACGCGACTGGTATTAGCAATGACGCTGTTGCTGGCAGCAACAGGCATCAAGGCAGAGAACTACAATGGAACGCTGGAACGTCATGGTGTGAAGATGGAATACTCCATCTCAGGAGGTACTGTCACAAAGAAAGACAAGCCAATCGTAGGCGGTGCGCCTTATGCAGAGATGCTGGTACCCATCGAAGGAGAGGTGAAGCCGGGCTCCACCGTCACAGCCTCGTGCAAGAAGCTGCTGGGCCTTGCGACGTACAAGGAGGTGACCATTTCCACCCTCATTCATACCGACGACGGACAGGTAAAGCAAGACATCAAGAAAGGCAACGGCTCGTGTTCCGTCTCCGTCAGTGTGCCCAGCAACGCCACCGAGGTCAGCATCTCGATGTCGTACCGTTCGTGGAGAACTATGCTTACCAGCAAAGTGACTTGGAACGTGGTAAAAGAGGGAAGAGTGACGCCCAACAGACCTGACGGAGGAACAACGGTCAATTCCGGCAGAACGTTCAAGGACCAGGTTACCTGCGAGAAGCATACTATGAAGTACAGCATTTCCGGTGGTACCATCCTGAAGAAGGAGAAGCCCAACATCATACATGACCAAATGGGCCACGACAACCACCATCAGAGCATCAAGGGTATCGTGCAGCCTGGTGCTACCATCGAAGTCGATCTGGCAAAGGTAAAAGGCGAAGGAACACCTCGCCTTAGCATTGTGTTTGATTACTTGAAGAAAGGACAGATGCCCAGTTTTTATATGACACCCCACAAGACAGAACAGACGACAACAATTGCGAAAACCTACAGGGTCCCCAGCGATGCTGAATACGTGGAGGTATATATCCATTATCAGGTTCCCCACAAAGGGGCTGACAGCGACATAGACATTACTGCCAAACTATATGTAGGTGACAGGATGGCTGACTATGAATATTCTACCTCATCGACCACGACCACCCCATCAACCACGACCACAGGCAACTTCAACTGGAAGGACATTGCACCTGACGAGAACTGCCCGGTGTGCAAAATGCCATACAGCGGCTACGAGGTGATGAACGTCAATGGCAGCGTAGGGCAACGTTGCAAGGACGGTCACGGCAATTTTGCCAGCATGTCGGCACTAGAACCCTATTATTACTACGACTACATCATCACCAAGTCCGACGGCGAGGTAACACTCTTCTACGGCGATCAGGAGAACACCATCACCATCAAACCAAGAACGACGGTCATGTGTGCACCGCTGACCAACGGCAATGACCGCTGGTACGTCTATAAGGGAGCCATTGTGGGACAGCACCTGAAGCATGTCAACAAGGTCAACCCCACAGTGCAGCTGTCTAATTGTACCGCCTACCCCAAGGGCACCGTCTATGTGGCTGAGGACGACGGCAAGGTGTCGCGTGTCTATCTGCTCTCTGGTGCTCGGGCCGTACGAGCAAAAAGACCAACAAGAAGGTGACGCTGAAACCTGGACAGGCAGCAACCGTCAGCGCTAACGGACAGCAGAAGATACAAACGTTCGACGTGAAGAAGCTCGCCAAGAAGTATGGCATCAAGACAACTGCCACTACCACGCCATCAGCTGACCAGGAACGCATATCTGCCATCAAGGGTTTCGCCACCAAGTTCGTCGTAGTCAACAAGAAGTTTGCAGTCATGAACTATCCTGTGACCTACTACGACTACTATGCCATCTATGGCAAGAAGGCAACCCCACCGGCAGGAAGGGGCATTACCGAAGTGATGTACGTAACTGACACCCAAAAGAAGAACATTGCAGGGGCGGCCACCAAGTACTTCACGGGAGCCACCATACGCGTTGCCACGTCAGCTGTCCTGCACGAAGCGCTGCAACGCCACCTCAACATACAAAGCGAAAGCGGTCCCTACAACAGCGTCACCAAGGGTTTCTACCTTTACATGGACTACAAGAGCTACCAGAACTTCATGAAGTACGTCAAGAGTCTGCCCTAAACGATAGCCACGTCTGCACAAGACCGCGCGTTGCAAGATAGGCAATCATGGACAGCCAAAGTCCGTGGTTGCCTATCTGGTTTGTCAGCAGGAACGTACCGACAAAGAAGACACAGGCTGCCAGGAAAGAAGAGAGGAGCATACCGCGCGTCTGCGTGGTGCCAATGAAGATGCCGTCCCAGATGAAGGCTGCCACACCTGCCGCAGGAATGAGATAAGCCCACCACACATAGTCGCGTGAAGCTTCCACCACAGAGGGTTCATCGGTAAGCAACTGAAGGAAAGGCATGCCACCCACCACATAGACCAACGTAAAGAGCAGCGTCATGCCGGCTCCCCAGCAGAACAGTTTTCGCACCACATCGCGATAGGCCGACATATCCTGTGCTCCCCAATAACGGCCACCCAAGGCTTCACCGGCATAGGCAAAGCCGTCCATGATGTAGGAGAACAACAGATAGAGCTGCATCAGCAAGGTGTTGACGGCGAGAATCGTTGAGCCCTGACGGGCACCTGCGGAAGTGAAATACAGGTTGACAGCTACCAGACAGAGCGTACGCAGAAAGATGTTACGAAAAGTCTTTATGGTGGAAGGTGGGAGGCCACTCCACTTTCCACCCTCCACCAAAGACAAGTCCACCTTCCACCTTCCACCATCAACCTTTAACCAAGCCACCGCCAGTCCTGCATACTGCGCAATGACCGTACCAAGCGCCACACCTTCCACCTTCATGTCCAGCCCATAGACCAAGACCAGCGAGGCCACGATGTTCACCATGTTCTGCAGGATACTGACCATCATGGGGATGTGCGTGTTCTGCATGCCGATAAACCAACCCGTCAGCGCATAGAGCCCCAACACGGCAGGCGCTCCCCAAACGACGATATTAAAATAGGTGGCAGCCAAAGGACGCACGTCGGCTGTGGGGCCGATGAACCAGAGCATCAGCTCCCGTATGGGCCATTGTAAGACAAGAACGCCTACAGCCACGAGCAGCGAGAGTCTGACTGACCTCCACAACTGCACACGACAGGCTGCGGAGTCTTGCCGCCCGTAAGCCTGTGCCGTCAGCCCGCTGGTGCCCATGCGCAGGAATCCGAAGAGCCAATAGACCAGACTGAAAATCATGGAACCTACGGCGATGGCACCGATGTATGCCGCCGCCCCCATGTGTCCGACGATGGCCGTATCTACAAGCCCCAACAGCGGTACTGTGATGTTAGTCACAATGGCCGGCAGGGCGATGCGTAGTATCTGCTGATGACGTGATATAGACTGCATAATGGTGCAAAGGTACAAAAAAGTTGATAATTGATAATTGAGAATTGAGAATTATTTACTATCTTTGCAAGCAAAACAACAAAGCTATGATTAACAGAGAACTCCTCGACCCCCAGTCGATAGTCATCGTCGGCGGTTCCAACAACCAGCACAAGCCTGGTGGAGCCATCGTGCGCAACCTGTTGCAGGGCGGTTATAAAGGCACCCTGCGCATTGTCAATCCCAAGGAGAATGAGGTACAGGGCGTCAAAGTGTTTCACGACGTCAAAGAGATTCCCCCTACGGAGCTGGCGGTGCTGGTCATTCCTGCCAAGCTGTGTCCTGGCGCTGTAGAGACACTGGCCAGGGAGAAGGGCACTAAGGCGTTTGTCATCATCTCGGCAGGCTTCGGCGAAGAGACGAAGGCTGGTGCAGAACTCGAGCAGCGCATCCTTGACACCTGCGAGGAATATGGTGCCGCACTCATCGGCCCCAACTGCATCGGCATGCTCAACCGCAACCATCATAGCGTCTTCACACAGCCCATTCCGAAACTCAACCCCAAGGGTGTTGACTTCGTGTCGGGCTCTGGTGCTACGGCGGTGTTCATCTTGGAGAGTGCCGTCATCAAGGGCTTGCAGTTCAACAGCGTATGGAGCATCGGCAACGGCAAGCAGATCGGCATCGAGGATGTGCTGCAATACATGGACGAGCACTTCGACGCAGAACATGACTCACGTGTAAAACTGCTTTACATAGAGAACATCTCGAACCCCGACAAACTGCTGTTCCATGCTGCCAACCTCATCAAGAAGGGCTGTCGCATCGCTGCCATCAAGGCAGGTTCGTCAGAAAGCGGCAGCCGTGCAGCGTCCAGTCATACAGGAGCCATTGCCTCGTCTGACGGAGCGGTAGAGGCTCTCTTCCGCAAGGCTGGCATCGTGCGCTGTTTCTCTCGCGAGGAACTGACGACCGTGGGTTGTATCTTCACCTTGCCTCCCCTGAAAGGCAAGAACTTCGCCATCGTCACCCATGCCGGCGGCCCTGGTGTGATGCTCACCGATGCACTCAGCAAAGGCGGGCTGAACGTGCCGAAGATTGAAGGTCCTCTGGCCGACGAACTCAAGTCCAAGCTCTTCCCAGGCTCGTCGGTGGCCAACCCCATCGACTTTCTGGCAACAGGCACTGCAGAGCAGTTAGGCATCGTCATCGACTACTGCGAAGGAAAGTTCGACCAGATTGATGCCATTGCCGTCATCTACGGCACACCAGGTCTTACCCAACTCTATGAGGCCTACGATGTGCTTGACAAGAAGATACAAAGCTGCAAGAAGCCCGTCTTCCCCATCCTACCCAGCCTGCATACCGCAGGCCCTGAGGTGGCGGAGTTCCTCGCTAAAGGTCATGTGAACTTCAGCGACGAGGTGACACTGGCCACGGCCCTTTCACAGATCATGCGAACGCCCATGCCTGCACCGCCCGAAGTGCAGCTCTACGGCATCGACATACCTGAACTCAATAAGATCATCCTGAACATCAAGGAGAATGGCTACGTACCGCCTCAGACCGTGCGCGACATCCTCTCCTGTGCCGGCATCCCGCTCGTGCCTGAGCTGGTCAGCGAGAAGAAAGACGAGCTCATCGCCTTTGCACAGAAGGTGGGCTATCCTGTCGTAGCCAAGGTCGTAGGTCCTGTGCATAAGAGCGACGTGGGTGGCGTGACGCTCAACATCCGCACCCCTGAACACCTGGCACTGGAGTTCGACCGTATGATGAAAATCGAGGACGCAAAGGGCGTGATGGTACAGAAGATGCTCAAGGGACAGGAGCTGTTCATCGGAGCCAAATACGAGGAGCGCTTCGGACACGTCGTGCTCTGCGGCCTTGGCGGCATCTTCGTCGAGGTGCTCAAGGACGTACAGTCAGGTCTGGCACCGCTGAGCTATGCCGAGGCTTATTCCATGATCCACTCGCTGCGTGGCTATAAGATATTAAAAGGTACGCGAGGACAAAAGGGCATCAACGAAAACAAGTATGCCGAGATTATCGTGCGCCTCTCTACCCTGCTGCGCTTTGCTACGGAAATCAAGGAAATGGACATCAACCCGCTGCTGGCCGATGGCGATGACATCATTGCTGTCGATGCCCGCATACTGGTAGAAAAATAATCACATTATAATACTAACAAATATGGCAGACAACAAACGTTACGGTCACTTCGACGACCAACACCGCGAGTACGTCATCACCGACCCGCGCACACCGTGGCCCTGGATCAACTATCTGGGCAACGAGGACTTCTTCTCACTCATCTCAAACACCGCCGGAGGCTACTCCTTCTACAAGGATGCCAAGTTCCGTCGCATCACCCGCTACCGCTACAACAACGTGCCCATGGACAATGGCGGACGCTACTTCTACGTAAAGGACGGAGACACCGTATGGTCGCCAGGCTGGAAGCCCATGAAGACGCCGCTCGACTTCTACGAGTGCCGGCACGGCATGGGCTACACCCGCATTACCGGCCGCAAGAACGGCGTAGAGGCCAGCGTACTCTTCTTCGTGCCCCTGAAGACATGGGCCGAGGTGCAGAAGCTGACGCTCACCAACACTACGAACGAGGTGAAGCACCTCAAGCTCTTCTCTTTCGAGGAGTGGTGCCTCTGGAATGCCGCCACCGACATGGAGAATTTCCAGCGTAACTTCTCTACCGGCGAGGTAGAGATTGAGGGCTCTACCATCTACCACAAGACGGAGTACCGCGAACGCCGTAACCACTACGCGTTCTACCACGTCAACACCGAGATACAGGGCTTCGACACTGACCGCGAGACCTTCGTGGGACTCTACAACGGCTTCAACGAACCCGACGCCGTCATGGAGGGTAAGCCCCGCAACAGCCATGCTCACGGCTGGAGCCCCATTGCCTCGCACTACATCGAGGTAACTCTGCAGCCTGGCGAGTCGAAGGACCTTATCTTCCTGCTCGGCTACGTGGAGAACCCGCAGGAGGAGAAATTCGTGGCACCGAAGGTGATTAACAAAGAGCGCGCCCACGCCACCATCGAGCGACTCAACACCACCGAAAAGGTTGACTATGCCTTTGCTCAGCTGAAGGACTACTGGGACCGTCTGCTTAATATCTATAATGTACGCACCGGCAACGACAAGCTCGACCGCATGGTGAACATCTGGAACCAGTACCAGTGCATGGTGACGTTCAACTTCTCACGCTCCGCCTCGTTCTTCGAGAGCGGCATCGGCCGTGGCATGGGCTTCCGCGACTCTAACCAAGACCTCGTAGGCTTCGTTCACCAGATACCGTCACGTGCCCGTCAGCGCATCATCGACATCGCCTCCACACAGTTCCCCGACGGCGGCTGCTACCACCAGTACCAGCCCCTCACCAAACGCGGCAACAACGACATCGGTGGTGGTTTCAACGACGATCCCTGCTGGCTCATCTTCGGCACCGTGGCCTACATCAAGGAGACGGGCGACTTCTCCATCCTCGACGAGATGGTGCCCTTCGACAATCAGCCGGGCTCGGAGGTGACGCTCTTCGAGCACCTGAAGGTCTCGATGAACCACGTCATCAACAACCTCGGTCCTCACCTGCTGCCGCTCATCGGCCGTGCCGACTGGAACGACTGCCTCAACCTCAACTGCTTCTCGTGGGACCCCAACGAGAGTTTCCAGACCACCGAGAACAAGAGCGAAGGCTCGAAGGCCGAGTCACTCATGATTGCCGGTCTCTTCGTCGTCACAGGCAAAGAGTACGTAGCACTTTGCAAGGCACTTGAAAAAGATTCTTCACTCTTCACTCTTCACTCTTCACTTAAAGGCGAAGCCACCCGCATGCAGCAGGCTGTCGATGCAATGATAGCCGCCGTGAAGAAGGACGGTTGGGACGGTGAGTGGTACCTGCGTGCCTACGACTACTTCGGCCGTAAGATTGGCTCGCACGAGTGCGACGAGGCCAAGATCTTCATTGAGAGCCAGGGCTGGTGCACCATGGCCGAGATTGGTGCCGAGGACGGCATGGTAGGCAAGGCACTCGACTCCTGCAAGAAGTACTTAGAGTGCGAGCACGGCATGGTGCTCAACAACCCCGCCTTCA
>CAMVQS010000027.1 GCA_947169685.1 uncultured Prevotella sp.
TTCATCAGACAAAACGGGAGTTAAAATGAAAACGGTTTCGTATTGATTCATACTTGTTTAATTAATAAAAAATGTTACTTGTGCAAAATTGCGGGTGCAAAGGTACAACTTTTAGTTGAGAGTTGAGAGTTGTGGGTTGAGAGTTACCTCTCTTTTAATATTATTTAATACTTCCCTCCCCTTTTTTGGAGTAAAATATGGGTTGAGATACCCGCAATGATGCAAAACAGGCCTGCCAGCAGTACCCAGTTGCCACTGAGCCACTTCAGGTATTCAAGCAAGAAAAGGATGGCGCCGATTACTATCAGCGCCAGTCCTCCATATCGTTTTACGATGTTCATCTGTCTTTGTCTTCGTCAGGGGTAATCAGTTTATAGCCCTTACCGTGGATATTGATAATCTCAATCTGCTCATCGTCCTTCAGGTGCTTACGCAGCTTGGTGATATACACATCCATAGAACGTGCGTTGAAGTAGTTATCGTCAATCCAGATGGTCTTCAGAGCAAAGTCGCGCTGCAGAATCTCGTTGGCATGCGAACAGAGCAGGGCCAGCAGTTCGTTCTCCTTCGTGGTCAGTTTGGTCTGCTTGTCACCGATGGTCAGCAACTGCTTCTGGGTGTCGAAGGTAAAGCGTCCGATGCGGTACTGGGTGCTTTCCTTGTTCTTCTTGCCACGCACACGACGCAGGATGGCCTCGATGCGGAGCACAAGCTCTTCCATGGAGAAAGGCTTAGTGATATAGTCGTCGGCACCAATCTTGAAACCTTCCAAGATATCTTCTTTCAATGTCTTGGCAGTCAAGAAAATGATAGGAATCTCTGCGTTAGCAGACCGGATTTCCTGTGCCAGCGCAAAACCATCCTTCTTAGGCATCATCACGTCAAGCACGCAAATGTCAAACTTCGTCTTCAGGAATGCCTTGTAACCTGCCTCGCCGTCGGGGCAAAGCTCTGCGGTGTAACCCTTGGCTGCCAGATATTCGCGAAGCAGCATACCCAAGTTCTCATCATCCTCACAAAGTAAAATCTTCAAGTTCTCTTCCATAATTGTATCATTTTAAATTGTTTATATTAATTAAATTCAATCTTCTGTTAAGACAGGTAAGCTAATGGTAAACTTCGTACCCTTGCCCAGCTCACTCTCGGCCTTTATTTCTCCCTGGTGTAAATCAACGACCTTTTTCACGTAGGCCAAGCCCAGACCGAAGCCCTTGACGTCGTGCTTGTTTCCTGTATGCACACGATAGAACTTCTCGAAAATCTTTTTCAGATTCTCTTTCTTGATGCCCATGCCGTTGTCTTGAATCGAGAAATACAGACGTTTGTCGTCATTCCAGGTTTTCAACATGAGTTCAAGCGGTTTATCTGGATTACGGTACTTCACCGCATTGTCCATCAGGTTATGGATCATGTTCGAGAAGTGTACCTCATCCACAAAGATGGCAGAGTCAACAGCTCCGATGTCCATCATGATCTTTCCGCCCGTATGCTCCACACGCAGGGTAAATGAGTTGGCAATGTTCTCCAGCAGCTCATTGAGATCCAGCTCCTTTTTCTTGAACACAGCGTCCTTCTTGTCAAACATAGACATTTGCAGTACCTTCTCCACGAGGAAACGCAGACGCTTCGACTCGTCACCGATGACTCCACCCAGATGCTTCATCATGTGCTCGTTCTTGGTTACGCTGTCATCGTTAAGCATCTGAGCAGCCAGCGAGATACTGGCTATCGGGGTCTTCAGTTCGTGCGTCATGTTGTTCACAAAGTCGTTCTTCATCTCAGAATAGCGTTTCTGTCGGAAAATGACCACGATGGTGAAGATAAAGGTGATAATCAGCACGACGGTAAACACGATAGAGGGAATCATGAAACGCACTCCAGAGAAGATATACTTGCTCATCTCAGGGAAGTGAATCTTCACCACACCCCTCTTTGACGACGGGTCGTTGCGGAACAACGGTTGCGTGTAGCTATACTCGTTTCCCTCATCGGTATAGTCAGGGCAACGATAGACCTCGCGGCCGTCAGAGGTTGACACCGTCAGATGATATGGAATATCGATACCATTGTTGATGAGCGCCTCACGAATATCCAGATCGAGCATCTTGAAATTGACACGTTCCTTCAGAGGCTTCTCGTTGGCTGTATAAAGAATGGAATAAACCACTTCATCAAGCAACGCCTTCTGATAGACATAACGGTTACGCACAATCTCCTGCATCGTCTTTGACGCTTCAGCCAAGGAGTTCTTGTCCTTACGCAGGATCATAGCCTTGGGGACACTTGCCGGCTTGATTTCAAATGTCTTCAGCTGAAACGACGAATACACCGTACCGTCATCGGCAGCCACTGCAAACTGGTGGGACTGCTTAATGGTACCGTCGAGTCCGTCAATAGCAACAGAGTCTTGCTTGAAGGCACGACGCTCTGTCTCGTTGACGTCCTTCTCCAAATAGCGCAACGTCTCGTTCAACTCCAGATTACGCGAAGCCTGATAAAGAGCGCGGTTGACCGACTCGTCGAACTGCTCTTTCTTCATCTTCGCCATATCCTCAATATAGGATAGCTGCAAGTAGAGCAGACCGAGGAACGAGAGTCCCATCACAACGGCTATTGTCCATATTGTACTTTTTCTCATATTTCTTTTTTCAATTACAAGTGCAAAGATAAAAGAAATACAAATACAAGAAAGCAGGTTTGTTAATTATTTCCGTTAATTTTAACGTTGTTAACCAAAATATCACATTTTAGTTCAAAATATGCAAATAAAAAAAGCTGAAACCCATTCGGATTCCAGCCTCTCTATTATAGTATCTATTGAAGATTAGTTCTTGAAGAAGTCCTTAACAGCCTCGTTAGGAACCATCTGCTCATCGAAGATGTAAGCACCCGTCTTAGGGCTCTTCACCATCTTGATAACCTTTGTATAAGCGCGACCATCCTTTGAGCCTTCATGGAGGGTAGCGACGGTTTTCTTTGCCATGCTCTACGTATGATTATTTAATCTCCTTGTGAAGAGTCATCTTCTTCAGGATGGGGTTATACTTCATGAGTTCCATTCTCTCAGGAGTGTTCTTACGATTCTTCGTCGTAATGTAACGGCTTGTGCCGGGCATGCCAGAGTTCTTGTGCTCTGTGCACTCCAAAATAACCTGAACGCGGTTACCCTTTGCTTTCTTACCTGCCATAGTTATTAATCTCCTATTACTTTAATGTCCTTCCAATCTACATAACCTTTAGCAACAGCCTGCTTCAGGGCAGCGTCCAGACCAACTTTATTAATCATACGCAGACCAGCAGCGCTGATCTTCAACTGAATCCAGCAGTTCTCTTCAACATAGAAGAACTTCTTGCTGAACAGGTTTACGTCAAAGACACGCTTTGTGCGGTGCTTTGAGTGCGACACGTTATTTCCGCGCTGTGCCGTCTTTCCTGTAATTTGACAAATTTTCGACATTTCTATCTACTTTTTACTTGTTGCTTTTTACTAACTTATTCCAAACAGGGTGCAAAGGTACAAAAAAGTTTAGAGTTTAGAGGTTAGAGTTTAGAGAAATCTTTGATTCTTAATATTTTTTAACTCTATTCGTGCGATTCTTTCAAAAACTCGAGGAACATCTGCATGGCTTTGTTGGTTGCAATGGCCAAATTGATGTCGCGTCCATGGTCCTCATTGACCATGCAAGTGACTACTTTGTCGGGGGTTCCGCATGCCAGCCAGATAGTGCCGACGGGAATATCTTTTGTACCTCCCGTTGGACCTGCATAACCAGTTGCGGCAACAGCATAGGTTGTGTTAAGTGCCTTGCAGGCACCTTTCACCAGGTCAATGGCCACTTCCTCGCAGACGGCCGATTTCTCTTCTATCAGTTCATGGCTGACACCTAACAGGTTCTCCTTGACCTCATCAACATAGCAGATGATGCCGCCCTTGAAATACTTCGAAGCACCAGGCACCGACATCATGGCTTCCGCAATACGTCCGCCCGTACAACTCTCTGCCGTTGAAACGGTTTCCTCTCTTTCCCACAGCAGCTGACTGATGTCGCGGCTGATAATTTTTCCTTCAAAATCCATATTTATATCTTTTACTTAAATGTTACTTTACTGAATGCAGGTGCATCAATCGGACAGAACTCCTTGTCCAGATATTTATAATAGCCCACGATTCCTATCATGGCAGCATTATCGGTCGTATAGCTGAACTTCGGAATATAGATGGTCCAGCCGAAACGCTTGGCATAGTCGTGGAACGCGTTACGCAAGCCGTTGTTGGCACTTACGCCACCAGCCACTGCCACGTGTTTGATACCTGTCTGCTTCACAGCCAGCTTTAGTTTCTTCATCAGGATATCCACGATGGTCCATTCCAACGAGGCGGCAATGTCCTCCTTATGGTGCTCAATGAAGTCGGGATCGTCCTTCACCCACTTCTGCATGGAGTACAGGAACGAGGTCTTCAGACCTGAGAAGCTGTAGTCCAGTCCTGGAATATGGGGCTCCGAGAACTGGTAAGCCTTGGGATTACCCTGACGGGCCAGTCGGTCAATGATAGGACCACCAGGATAGCCGAGTCCCATCACCTTCGAGCATTTGTCGATGGCTTCGCCTGCCGCGTCGTCAATGGTCTGTCCCAGCACCTCCATGTCGTTATAGGCATTCACCTTGACAATCTGCGAGTTGCCACCGCTGACCAAGAGACAAAGGAAAGGGAAAGGAGGGGCCACTTCGTCACCGTCGGGGGTCTTGATGAAATGTGCCATCACGTGCCCCTGTAGGTGGTTCACGTCAATGAGGGGAATGTCCAGCGAACGGGCAAAGCCCTTAGCGAAGTTCACACCCACCAGTAGCGAGCCCATCAGACCAGGACCGCGCGTAAAGGCCACAGCCGACAGCTGTTCCTTCTGGATGCCAGCCCGTTTGATGGCCTCGTGCACCACAGGCACCACGTTCTGCTGGTGCGCTCTGGATGCCAGCTCGGGCACCACACCACCGTAGGCCTCGTGTACGGCTTGCGACGCTGTCACGTTCGACAGTAGCATACCGTCCCTGAGCACAGCAGCCGACGTGTCGTCACAGCTCGACTCTATACCTAATATATATATATGTTCCTGTTCCATCAGTACGTCAATATTTCAACACCGTGTTCCGTCATCAGCAGCGTGTGCTCCCACTGGGCGCTGGGCAGCTCGTCTTCCGAGATTACCTCCCAGCCGTAGGGGTCACCTTCATCAATAAACACACGCCATGTACCCATGTTAATCATCGGCTCGATGGTGAACACCATACCTGGGACGAGCAGCATACCATCACCACGCTGGGAGAAGTGAGCCACTTCAGGGTCTTCGTGGAACTTCAACCCCACCCCATGACCGCAGAGGTCACGCACCACGCCGTAGTGGTACTTGTTGGCATGTTTCTGGATAGCTCGGCCTATCTCGTTCACACCATGCCAAGGCTTGGCAGCCTCCATACCAATCTCCAGACATTCCTTCGTCACACGCACCAGCTGTTCCTTCTCGGGCGTAGTCTTTCCGCCCACAATGAACATACGCGAGGCGTCAGCGTAATAGCCGTCCAGAATCGTCGTAAAATCCACATTGATGATGTCACCTTCCTCCAGCACGTCTTCTACTTTGGGAATACCGTGACAGACCACCTCGTTGATACTCGTACACACGCTCTTGGGGAAAGGAGCCGTATCCTCGTCGCCACCATAGCCCAGACAGGCAGGCGTAGCACCGTGCTGACGACAGTACTCCATGCAGATGTCGTCAATCTCCTGTGTGTTCATACCTGGACGGATGGCGGCTGCTACTGCATCCAGCACCCCTGTATTGACAACACCCGAACGACGGATGCCCTCAATCTGTTCGTCATTCAGTATCAACTCACGTGTGGGAACAAGGGCTCCCTTGTTCTCCAGATACATCATTTTCTTATCCAGTTCAGTCGGCTGTTCACCCGGCTTACAACGCCATCTTCTTTTCATCTTCTCCAATTTTGGGGGACAAAGGTACGATTAAGTGAGCACAATACAAAATAAATCTGAATTTATTTTTATTGTCGAACGAAAGTATCTTCGACCGTTAGGTCAAAGTACAACAAAAAATGATAATACGAATACAAAAAGGGATGTATTTCTTTCGTCGAGCGTAAAAAAATTAATGTCAGAACACTAGAAATTCTTGCGGACACCCTGCCACTCGGGGAACTTCATCTTCAGGTACTCGTCGTCGAGGAAAAGGGCAGATTGTCCTACCTGGCCTTTCAACTGCCAGTCGAGCCACTTCACGACAGCCTTGGCATAGTTGCCGCCATGTGCCTCGTAATAAGTACCGCTATGTCCGTCCTTGGAGTTCAGCATCACCACGGGAATGTTGTCGGCTATGCGCTCATAGTCCTTCTGTGCATTGGCGTAGGCAATGTCGCCAGGACCGCCAATCATATAGAACATCGGCTGGTGAAGATTCTTCAGCGACTCCTTCGTCGCACCCATCATCTCCATGTCGCCGATGCCGGTGTTCAGCATCACACAGGTCTTGATGCGCGGGTCGTAAGCCACGCCCAGCACCTGGGCACCGCCACACGACTGTCCCATCGCTGCCACATGGTCGAGCGCCAGACAATGGTAGTATTCCGAGCCGGCAGTGGCATTCTGCTCCGTCAGCCAGTCAAGCACCTCGAGCAACATCTTCGGATAGGTGCTGAAAGGAGGCTCCACCACCTGTTGCTTCTTGCCCTTTTTGATTTTCTTCTGAGCCTGCTCTCTCTGTCGGGCCAGCTCCTCTTCCATAGCCTTACGCTCCTCGGCAGTCAGCGGAAGAATCTTCTCGCCGTTCGCCATGATAACATCACCCTTGGTGGCGGGATAGGCCGACCTCAGCACGCCTCTCCACTGGGCCATCACGTCAGCCTCGTCGTACGGACCGATGGCAGCAGCCACATAGCCGTAGGAAGCCACCTCGCTCAGCAGCAGGCGCATCTCCACATTGTTGTTGAAACAGGCACCGTTGGCATAGACAATGACAGGGAGGCTACCCTGCTTAGCCACCACCTCTTTCAGATTCTGAGGACGATAGACCGTAAAGCCCGGGCAGGAAGCATCGCCCACCACTTCTGACTTAAAAGGTCCTGTACCACCCTCTTCTACTATCTGTTTCTGACTTGTCTGGGCATTCACCAGCCCCATGCTTGCAGCGATCATCGTCGCTGTCATAAATAGTTTTTTCATTGTTTCTGTTTTTTTCTAAGTTTGGCAAAGATACAACAAGTTTTCGGAACCTCCAAACAATTATCTAATTATTTTCTGAAGAAGGAAGTCCCCTCACTTTACTTAAATCTTTTTATGGCATGAAAACGTAAGTTTCTCCTTGGGAAAAGGGGAGTTTCATTACAGGAAAAGTGCGATTGAGTGAAGAGTCAAAAAATGTTTTTTCGAATTTCCTTTTTTTAGTTTGTATTGCAAAGGTAATGCTAAAAATCGATTTAGCGAAAAGAAAACTTGTTTTTATTACTCAAGGGTAAAACCCAAGTAGCTTCCGCTGTGTAATTCTAAACCTTTCGCATGTTTTTTCGTCAAAAGAGAAAACAAAGACTAAAAGACTGCATGCAGAATCTACGAAACGGACTATTATTCTTTTTTTGTTGTATCGCTGTTCTACAGGTTTCGGGCCAGACAACAGCGCTGACAGGACGCGTGACTGACGAGGAGACCAACGAGGCGCTGCTAAGGGCCACCGTACAACTGTACCGTCTGGGCAGGGACACGACATTCGTCGGAGGAACCTACTCGGATGCACAGGGCGCCTTCTCGCTGAAGACTAACAGGACGGCGGGACAGTACCTGCTGCGCATCTCGTACCTGGGCTATCAGACAAAAGAGCAGCGTGTGACGGTAACGACTGGCCACACCCAAGCACTGGGTACGATAGCGCTGAAGCCCGATGCCACACAGCTGGACGAGGCGGTGGTGACGGCCAACCTGCCCAAGATGGTCATCAAGGACGATACGGTGGTGTATAATGCTGACGCCTTCCGTGTGCCCGAGGGGTCGGTCATCGAGGCACTGGTGGAGGCTCTGCCTGGTGCGAAGATTAACGATGACGGCAAGATCAGCATCAACGGCAGGGACGTAAAACGTTTCAGGATGGACGGTCGTGACTTCATGACGGGCAACAACGATGCGGTGATGAAGAACCTGCCTTCGTATGTGGTGGAGCAGGTAAAGGCCTACGACGAGAAGAGCGACCTGAGCCGCCTGACAGGTATCGACGACGGCAACGACGACTTCGTACTGGAGTTTGTCACCAGGCGAAGTGTCAGAAAGGGTCTGCAGGCCAATCCCGATGTGGGCATTGGTACGGACGGGCGCTACGGCATTCGTCTGACGGCGATGAAGCCCTTTGGTGATGTGCGCTATACGTTTATGGGCAATGCCAACAATGTGAACGACCGTAACTTCAGCGGACGCGGCGGACGTGGTCGTGGCAACGGACAGGGGCAGCGCAACACGAAGACCGGTGCCCTGGACATCAGCTACGAGAGACAGGACAAGCTGAAGTTGAACGGGCGCGTGACGTGGAATCATGACGATACCGACAACTGGAGCCGGAGGAGTTCGGAGAGTTTCGTCAGCACCAGTGGCGGTGCCTTCTCGAACAGCATCAATCAGAGCTACCAGCGCAACAACAACTGGAGGGCGAACATGAACCTGCAATGGACCATCAATCCGAAGACTACCCTATCGTTCCGGCCTGACATCAGCTTCTCGACGAACGACAACAGGAGCTTTTCCACTTCGGCATCGTTCAATGCCAACCCCTACGACTACGTTATCGACCCACTGGGCGAGGAAGGCCTAAGGACGATGCAAGGCATGGGGCTGGTCGTCAATAGCCGCCTGAACAAAACGCTGGGCTATAGCGAAAACAAGAATATCAACACGCAACTGCAGCTGTATCGACGACTGGCCAACAACGGACGCAACGTGGCCCTGACCGCCAACTTCAGCTATCGCGACGGTAACAGTCAGAACGCCAGCCTCTCGGCCGTACACTTGTATCAGCAGAAAGACCGTCTGGGCGAGGACTCCACGTATCAGACCAACCGCTATACCATGTCGGACAACGACAACCTGAGCTATTCGCTGGGCATTACCTATACGGAGCCGCTGCTAAGCCTCTCCCCTAACCCCTCTCCCACTAGAGAGGGGGACTTCAGAGGAGATGGTATTTTTTCCCCTCCATCACAGGGAGGGATTAGAGGAGGGTCTCGTGGCTCCCGTGGCCGCGGATTCGGACAACCAGGTCTTTTCCTACAATTGAGCTACCGTTACGGCTACAACCACCAGAAGAGCGACCCGCTGACCTACGACTTCCCCGACTACAGTAGTGAAGCCTTTGCGGAGGTCTTGCAGGACTACCGCGACTGGACTGCACTCTTCGGCTATCTGGACAACCCCTACGAGAGTTACCTCAGCACCCGTCTGAGCCGCTATTCCGAACGTACGGAGTATAGCCACACGGCCGAAGTACAGTTGCGCTACGTTCGCGACAAGATCAACATGAATGTCGGTGTGTCGGTACTGCCCCAGCGCTCGCATTTCATTCAGGAGTATCTGGGCTATCCTGTTGACACCGTTCGTACAGTAACCAACATATCGCCTACCCTCAACCTGCGCTATCGCTTCAATCAGCAGACCAACCTGCAGGTGCAGTTCCGAGGACAGACGCAACAGCCCAGTATCACGCAGCTGCTTGAAATATACGACGACACCAATCCGCTGAACATCACAACGGGTAATCCTGGACTGGAGCCCGCCTTCAATTCTAACCTTACCGCCAACTTCCAGATGATGCGTCAGCCCACCATCGTCACCGACAGCCTCGGATTTCAGGTTCCCAAGAACCAGCGGAACTGGAGTTTCAATGCCAATGCCCGATGGCAGGTTACCACCAACAGCATCGGCAATGTCGTGACTTATAACGAGACGACGGGTGGACGCATCACGCGACCTGAGAACATCAACGGCAACTGGAGCACTAATTTCGGCATGAGTGCAACCGTGGGGCTTGACACGCTGAACCGATGGGACATCACAGGCTCCGTCGATGCCAGCTACGACCATCGTGTGGGCTATGTCAACCTGAATCGTACAGCCCAGTCTGACCGTAACGTGACGCACAGCTACAGCGTGAACCCCGCTGTGTCGCTCAGCTTCCGAAACAACTGGCTCAGCGTCTCGCTGAACGGGCGCACATCGTTTGCCCGTACCGAGAACCGCCTGCAGGCCTCGAACAACCTGACGACGTGGAACTTCTCGTGTGGCGGCAATACCAAGATCACATTCCCGTGGGGCTCCAACCTCTCTACCGATTTCCACATTTTCAGCAAGCGCGGCTATGCCGACGAGACGCTGAACACCAACGAACTGCTGTGGAACGCCCAACTGTCGCACAGCTTCCTGCGCAGCAAGGCGCTCACCGTCATGCTGCAGTGGTACGACATCCTGCGCCAGCAGACCACTTTCTCGCGTACCGTCAATGCCAATGGCTGGCGCGACCAGGAGGTGAACGCCATCACGTCGTATGCCATGCTACACGTCAGCTACCGGCTGAACCTGTTCGGTGCAGGCAATGATGGCGGACGCGGTGATGGACGCGGCAGACGTAACAGATGGGGCGACGAACCACGTGGTTTCGGTGGTCGCCGCCCTGCATTATAGGAATATAATTTCAGTACGATATCAGAAGGTATAGCCAAGGGTAAGGAGCAACTGGTGGCGGTTGTTCTTCACCTTCACCATGTTGGCAATGTTATCGTCAGCGGAAGTGGTCTTATCCCAGTAGTTCATGAAGGGATGGAACTCACCACTGGTGGTGCTGTACTGGTAGGCTGCAGAGATGCTGAACTGGTCGATATTCAGGCCTACGCCTGCCGTGAGGCGGTTGGTGGCTCCCCAGTTGGTGTAGTCGGTCGCCGAGCTATAGTAAGAGCCTTCGCTGTCGAGCGTACCGTCCTTAAAGCCGTCGGTATCGTACATGGGCGATACGTAGTTGTAGCCAACGCGCAGTGCCAGTTCCGGTATGGGTTTGAACTCTGCACCAAGCTTCAGGGTGGATACGCCCTTCAGGGTTTCCTTGGTGTGGCGGTTCATCACATTGTCGCTCTCCGAGTCGTCAGTATAGCTGTCATACCAGTAGTTGTAATAGCTGCCCGTGATGTAGCGTGTATCTGTTGCTCCATAGTCAGCATACTCGTAGCTGGCGCCCAGGGCGACCTGTGAACCAATGGTATGTCCGAGGCTGATGCCGAACTTCCAGGGGGTGTAGAGCTTGAAGTCATACGCCTCGTTGGTGCTCACGCGATAGGTACCGTCAGAGACTACCGTATAGTTATCGGTGGTCAGCTTATAGAAGGTCGGCGTGGAAACGGAGAGTCCAACGCGGAAGGGTGAATACTCTACGGGGCGGAAGATGATACCAGCCTTCACGTCATAGCCCTGACCCGTTATCTGTCGGTCATCAGAAACCGTCATCGTGTAGGGATCGGTACCCTGGAGCAGATTCTCGGTGTATTCGCCGTAGTGCTTGTAGTGCACGTCATGTACACCGACTGTCAGTCCCAGATAGACGCGGTTGTTGATGTTACCGCTGATGTTGAAGTCGTACTCGCCAATATAGCCCGTGTGGGAACGGTCGAGCGTATAGCTGGTGGCGTTATCGTAGAACCAGGTGTTTTGCGTAGGGTCGTAGTTGAGCCCATTGGCATAGACAGCGTCCAGCTGACTGCACGACAGGTAAGGATTGTCGAAATCGGGTATTCCGCCAGAACCGACACGATAGAGCAGCCCAGCCTTTGCCTTGGCGTAGGTCAGCTTGTTCTGCGAGGCATTGCTAAGCCCATCGGCAGCAGAAAGAATGAAGTCGAAGTTACGGCTCTTGTGGTAGTTGAAGCCGATATTGATGAACGACTGTTTTCTTTCACTGTTATCTACACTGATGACGATACCAGCCTGGTCGAACGACATATTGGTCTTGTCGGCACCCAGTACGGTAGGAACATTCTCCTGTGACACGAGGCCGAAGGAAGCGCTGACATGGTTATGACGGAAGAGTCCGATACCGGCAGGATTGGTACTCATGGTAGAGATGTCTGCACCCAGTGCGTCCATGGCTCCGCCCATGCCCACATAACGTGCCGTACCGTTCAGGTCTTCGGTTGCTATCTTGGCATTCTCGTATGTTTCCTGTGCTGCAGCGGGCATTACTAATGCCACACAAAATACTGCAAATATGAGTTTCTTCATCTTTGTACGGTTTTTCGTTAATAATAATGTGTATAGAACTTAATGACGGCCGAAGTGTCCTCCACCTCCTCCACCGCCGCTACGGGTACCACCGCCGACAGAACCGCCTCCAGTACGCGCACCACCGAAGTTGCCGTAGCTGTTGGTCGTAGTGGTCGTAGTGTTGTTACGCGGCGTATAGGAATCGTTACGCGGTGTATAGGTATTAGTACGCGTGGTGTTGGTGCGTGTTCCTCCTACACGTGAACCTCCGAACGTCCCTGTGCCGTAAGTGACAGACCCGCGATTACGCGTGCCACGAGGAGCAACGCTGTAGGTTCCGTTACCGAAGTTACGAACACCAGAGGTGATGCTGCCTGCTCCACGACGAGCAACGGTTCCGTGGTTGCGTGTTCCGATTGGACGTGAACTGGACACAAAGATGTGGCCAGGTCCGTACCATCCACCGTACCATCCGCCGTACCAGGCATTACGCCAGCCATAGTAGCCGTAATAGTTGCCATACCAAGGTGAGTACCAACCACCATAGTAATAGGGATCGTACCAAGGGTCATACCAGCTATAATAACTGTTATACCAAGGATAGTTATACCAACCGTAATACCAGGGTGAATGCCAGGAGTTACGTCCTGCATAGTATCCAGCCCAGTATTCTGAGCTGGGCTCGTAACCATCAAAGCGATTCATCCTACGAGTATAGCGATAATCGTCGGGTTCGCTAAGATAGACGCTATCTGGATAGACTCCGACAATGGCGTCGAAATCAATCGAGTCGTTGGCCAGTGAGTCCAGCACCACATAAGAACTTCTGAGACGATTATAGTCGTCAATGCTGCGCGTGGAACCTATATAATAGGTATCACGAGGCATTCCGTACTCGCGTGCCGTCTGCTCTTCCAACTCACGAGTGGGAACGAAATAGGTATCGTCCTGAGCGAAGAGTCCCAGCGGCCAACCAACTGCAATGACTGATAAAAGAATTAATTTTTTCATAATCGTTCGTATATATATGATTTGACGCTACAAAATTATATATTAATTTGATGCAAAATTAAGGAAAAACCCTAAAACGCGGTAGGTTTTTCCCTATTTTTTTTTACTTTTGTGGTCAAATTAACATTTACGATGAAATACTTTGAGGTAGATTTCTGCATCACATGCCCTGAAGAAAGCATGATGCAAGACGCACGCGACCTGTTGGCTGCAATGGCCGGAGACGCTGGTTTTGAGACATTTGAAGAGACCGTGACGGGACTGAAAGGCTACGTTCAGCAGTCGCTGTTCGAACGTTCCCTACTTGACGAAATGCTCAGGGAGTTTCCTTTTGAGGACGCAACCATCAGCTACGAGGTAAGCGAGGCTGACAATCAGGACTGGAACGCAGCATGGGAGGCGGAAGGATTTGAACCTATCGTTGTAGAAAACGGACGCCTGATAGTACACGACGGACGCCACCTGCCCGAGACGCCTGCGGAAATCTCTATTGAGATAGACGCAAAGCTGGCCTTCGGCACAGGCAACCACGAAACGACACGAATGATGCTCGCTGCCCTACTCGACCTTGGTACGCCTCGAAACGTGCTGGACTGCGGCACAGGCACAGGCATTCTGGCTATTGCAGCGCTGAAGCTGGGGGCAAAGAAAGCCATAGCCTATGACATTGACGAGTGGAGCGCAGACAATGCCCGTCATAATGCTGTCATCAACCGGGTGGATGAACGTTTTACCTCGCTGTTAGGCGATGCCAGCATATTGGATACACTTGATGAAACATTCGACCTGGTGATGGCCAACATCAACCGAAATATCCTGCTGAACGATCTACCTCGCTTTGTTCAGAAAATGCACGAGGGCAGTACGCTGTTGTTGAGCGGTTTCTACGAAGAAGACTGTAAGATGCTGGTAGAAAAATGTGAAAGCTTAGGACTGAGCCAGACAAACTCACGCCAGGAAAACGGTTGGGCTTGCCTGCAGTTTAGTCTTCTTCCTGCTTCTTGATGCAAAGCTCATACAGATCAGATAAGGAACCGTTGAAGATATCCAAATCAACATAGCCGCTGATGCCCGGCATGCGGCCTGCATCCGTATATTGCCAGAATTTCCAAGGACCGTCGTACTCTACCTGATCTACATAATAGTGGGCAATCCAATAGGGATACTGGTTGAAAACAGCATCACCCAGATACTGCGTCTTGAATTTATAATAGGTATAGACGATAGGCTTCACCCGATAATGTTTCTCAACGATGTTGAGCCACTTCAGCACGCTGTCACGGAACTGTATGTCGGTCATGTCTGCCGCCTTATGCTCCACATCGAGTACAGGAGGTAGGTCGCCGTCTTCTAACTTGACGTTACGGATAAAATAACGTGCCTGTTCCGTTGCTCCGCTCTTCGTACTCCAGAAGTGATAGGCTCCTCGCACAAACCCGAAATTACGCGCCTGACGGAAATTCTCACGGAAGTTCTCATCAACGATGGTGGTTCCTTCAGTAGCCTTCATCACGACGAAACGAATGGGACAATCCTTGATGCGAGCATGTTCAGCCAGCGTGTCCCACCTGATGTCTCCCTGATGGTGAGAGATATCAATACCATGAACCTCGTAGCCCTCAGGATAGCTGATGTCACCATAGAGCGCACGCCAACGGAAACCGTATGGACCCACAAAGAAATAATAGAAAAACCAGATGTAACCAAGCGCAACCAGAGCACCTCCTATCCACAACGCCTTGCTGGGCATGCGACGCAAGAAACGAATCAGAAAATTAGGACGCTTGCGCTTTACAGGCGACGTAATCCGATGTTTAGGGCGTGTTGTCTGACGATGGGTTGTGTTGGGCATCTTTGCTTAAAGAGAGCAAATAGGAATCAGGGAGTTTGTCCCTGATTCCCATTTGCTTATAATTTATTTAGCCTGTTCAAGGGCAAGAGTCTTAGTGGGCTGGTCGCAAACCTCTGTGGGTCCCCAGTACTGGATGGGACCAGGATAGACGTAAGCGGTCTCACGAGCCCAACGGTCACGCTGTGCAGCGAAGCTCTTGAAGGGTGCACCGTCAAGTTCTACGAGTGCCTTGCGGATAACGGGCTTCATCTCGCCGTTACGCTTCTCCATGTTCATCATCATAGTGATGGGCACACCACCGGCAATCCACTGGTCAGCAGGAGCTATGGTGTTCTTCACGATGGCCATGTAACCCGTCTTGCCGTTAGCAATGAGCTGTGCAGCGCTGGTACCCAAAGCATAGCAATAGTCTGCGTCGAAGTTAGATGGAGCAGCGCAGCGTCCTTCGTAACCGAAGAAGTGGTGCTGAGCAGCGAACTTGCCAGTATATTTACCTTCCTTCTTCATCTTCTCGAGCTTCTGGGCTACCATTGTAGAGAGCAGCTTCTCGGTCTCAATAAGTGAAACCTGTACGTTTCCGTGAGGATCACGGTCGAGTGCCAGCTGGCGTGCAACACCCACAGGCAGGCTGTTGAATACTGCCAGATTCTCGTCGGTCAGATGACTCTTAGCGAAATCCACCTGCTCGTCGCGGCTGATTTCCTTTGCCTCGGGCATTGCCAGCACGTCGTTCAGCTGAGCAATGAGTTTCTTGATGGCGGGAATGAACTCGATGACACCCTCAGGAATGATGATGGTACCGAAGTTGTTTCCGTCAGCAGCACGTACAGCCACAGCGTTGGCAATGTAATCCACGATGTCGTCGAGACTCATAGCCTTCTCCTCAATCTCCTCAGATACGAGACAGATATTAGGCTGGGTCTGCAGAGCACACTCGAGGGCGATGTGAGAGGCCGAACGACCCATCACCTTGATGAAGTGCCAGTACTTGCGTGCGGAGTTACAGTCGCGCTCAATGTTACCGATGAGCTCTGAGTAGGTCTTGCAGGCAGTATCGAAACCGAATGAGGTCTCAATCTGGTCGTTCTTCAGGTCACCGTCGATGGTCTTGGGACAACCGATAACCTGTACGCCATACTGCTTGGCAGCATAATACTCTGCCAATACACAGGCATTGGTGTTAGAATCATCACCACCAATGATGACCAATGCCTTGATATCAAGCTCACGCAGAATCTCCAGACCCTTCTCAAACTGGTCAACCTTCTCCAGCTTCGTACGTCCGGAACCAATCATGTCGAAACCACCGGTATTACGATAGTCCTCAACGAGATCAGCCGTCAGCTCCATGTAATTGTGGTCAACGAAACCGCCAGGACCCAGGATGAAGCCGAAGAGACGGTTCTCGGGATTCAGACGCTTCAGCTGGTCAAAGAGACCCGTGATAACGTTGTGTCCGCCAGGAGCCTGACCACCTGACAGGATAACGCCGACATTCATCTTAGCGTTAGCAGCCACCTCACCAGGAACGAACTCCACCAGGGGCATTCCGTAAGTGTTGGGGAACAACTGTTTGATCTCTGCCTGGTTATCGACACTCTGCGTGGGAGCACCCTCCTTAACCTTCACAGCACCTTGGAGCGCCTTCGGCAACTTCGGCTGATAGGCTGCTCTTGCAATCTGCAATGCACTTTTTTCCATAATAATTTGTTCTTTATTTAATGAATAACTGAATTTTCGAACTGCAAAAATAATCTTTTTTCGTGAGAAATAAGAAGAAAATGGAGTAAAAAAACTTTTTTAAGACTTTTTTAGGAGGAAAAACTTGTCAATTCAACTTTTTTCTGTATCTTTGACGATGCAAATCAATAAAACAACATCACACTGGAGGAAAAATTATGGCAAAAAGAAGAACATTAAAAAGACAAATTACTGACATTTGTACCGTACTTTTCGCAGAAGGCGTAGCAGCATCGTTTGAGAACAAACATCCTGAAAATGCAGAGGCTTTGCTGCGTTCCATTATCAAAATGGAGAGTAACTACCTGAGCCGCGTTTCACATGTGGAACCGGGCATGAAACCGAAAGTTTATTTTTCAGATCTTATAGAGAAATTCAATGCGCAGGTTGTTGAGCTCCTGGATCAAATAAACAATTAACAGGAAGAAATGAAGAAACTAAGTCACTGGATGCTGTATCAACTGATGGGATGGAGGCTCAACGTCACAGAGCCCCACCCCAGTAAGTTCATCATCTGTCTGGCACCACACACGAGCAACTGGGACTTCCTGCTGGGGCAGCTGTATTCTCATGCTGAAAACATAAAAATAGGCTTCCTGATGAAGAAGGAATGGTTCTTCTGGCCTCTGGGTCCCATCTTCCGTAAACTGGGAGGCATACCTGTATGGCGTTCGAAACATACCAGCATGACGGACAATCTGGCGCAGACAGCCCTTGACAGCAAGGAGTTCAGGCTCTGCATCACCCCGGAAGGCACGAGGAAACGTACTGCCGAATGGAAGAAGGGCTTTTACTATATTGCCCAGAAGGCAGAACTACCCATTCTGCTTTATGGCATCGACTACCAGAAGAAGCTCATTCAGTGTACCAAGACCGTCATTCCCAATGGGGATATAGACAGCCAAATACAAGAAATAAAACTATACTTTAAAGACTTTATCGGCAAAAAGCCACAAAACTTTACGACAGGCGAACTATGAAACAATTTCTCTTGACAGCATGCCTCACAATGGTGCTTGCAGTCAATGCCCCGCGAGCAGAGGCTCAGACAAAACTTTGGGGCGACATCAACTACGAAGGCCGGCCATGGGTGGAGAACGTTTCTCTGCCCAATAAGATATCACACGGTTTACAGAACAGGCACCTGGCACTCTGGGCCAGTCATGGACGTTATTACGACAAGAGCAAGGCCTCATGGCAATGGCAGCGTCCCAAGCTCTTCGGAACGACTGAGGACCTCTACACGCAGACCATTGTCGTGCCCTATCTCATGCCCATGCTGGAAAATGCTGGAGCCATTGTGTTCACACCACGTGAACGTGACTGGCAGCGCCATGAGGTCATCGTTGATAACGACATGCCTAATCCCGGCACGGCGTATATCGAGGTCGATGGCAGCAATTCCTGGCGCACGACGAATCAAGACGGTTTTGCCCTGCACAACGGCTACTACCACGATGGGGAGAACCCTTTCCGTGCCGGTAGTGCACGCCAGGCAAAAGCAACGAAGAAGAAAAAGAACTACAGTCTTATCTCGTATCAGCCCTACCTGCCCGAAGCAGGGCGCTACGCAGTTTATGTCAGTTACCAGACACTGCCACAAAGTGTCGATGATGCGCATTATACCGTTTGGCACAAGGGCGAAAAGACGGAGTTTTACGTCAATCAGCAGATGGGCGGCAGCACCTGGGTTTATCTGGGTACCTTCGACTTTGACGGAGGCAGCAATGAGTTCAACCGTGTTGTCATTACCAACCAAAGCAGTCATAAGAAAGGGATCGTTACCAGCGATGCCGTACGTTTTGGCGGTGGTACGGGCAACATTGAGCGTGGAGGAGTCACCAGTGGGCTGCCCCGTTGTCTGGAGGCTGCACGCTACTATGCCCAGTGGGCTGGTATGCCCTATGATGTCTATAGCATCAAGAGCGGTGCGGATGACTATTCAGACGATATCAGTACACGTCCCCTCATGATCAACTACATGGCGGGCGGTTCCTGCTATGTTCCTGCTATGGAAGGTGTTGGTGTTCCCTTGGAACTTTCGTTGGCCATCCACAGTGACGCAGGCTATTCGCAGAACGGTGTCGATCTGAAAGGCTCGCTGGGTATCTGTACCACGAACTTCAATGACGGGCGACTGAATTGCGGCCTCTCACGCATGTTGTCAAGGACATTTATTGAGAACTTACTTGACAATGCCAGGGCTGACATAGAGGCTACCTATGGCCAATGGAACGTGCGTGCACTATGGGACAAGAACTATGGTGAGACACGACTGCCAGAGGTGCCGGGCGCCATCTTTGAGACGTTGTCACACCAGAACTTCCCTGACATGATAATGGGTCAGGACCCCAACTTCCGCTTCACACTTGCACGTAGCATCTACAAGACCATCCTGCGTTATGTCAATGCACAGCATGGGGAATCGTGCGTGGTGACACCTTTGGCACCCGACCATTTCTCTGTGGAACTGAAGAAGAACGAGGCCAGGCTCACATGGGCACCTGTGGAAGACCCCCTTGAACCCAGCGCCAAGCCAACGGGCTACATTGTCTATACGGCAATGGGTGATGCCGACTTCGACAACGGCACCTATGTAAAATCGACGAACTTCTCGTTGGATTTGGAGCCTAACACACTCTACAGCTTCAAGGTGGCAGCGGCCAATAAGGGTGGACGTAGCTTCACCACGGAGGTGCTGTCTGCACTCTATAACCCTGAAGCCAGAAAAGAGGTTATCATTGTCAACGGCTTCTACCGTCTCTCCTCTCCTGCAGTCCGTAACAATGCCAGTGAACAGGGTTTTGACTTCGATGAAGACCCGGGTATCACCTATGGACGTACGGCAGGCTGGATTGGCAAGCAGACGGTCTATAATCGTGCACGAATGGGTAATGAGAGTTCCAGTGGACTGGGCTATAGCGGTGACCAGTTCTTCGGACGTTTCATTGCCGGCAACGATTATAATTATGTACGCACGCACGCGACGGCCATTGCGTCAGCTGGAGAATACAGCATCAGTAGTTGTTCGCGTCAAGCACTGGAAAGCGGTAAGGTAAGACTGAACAACTATGCGCTGCTGGACCTTGTGCTGGGACAAGAGCGTAACGACGGACATAGTCTGGTGCCTTACAAGACCTTTACGCCACAGTTGCAGAGCGTGCTTGGAGCCTATACACGCAATGGAGGAAACCTGCTGGTCAGCGGTTCCTATGTGGGCACCGATATGCGTAAGCCGCAAGAGCAACAATGGCTGGCAGATGTTCTGAAATGTAGTGCCTCAGAAACCTACCGTGAAGCCAATGACTCCATCAGTGGAATGGGTACCACCTTCGTCTATCATCACAAGTTAAACGAGCAGCATTACGCCTCCACCTCGTCTGACGTGCTACTGCCTGTAGAGCCGGCCTTTGCTGCTATGCTCTATGCTGACGGACGCAGTGCCTGTGTAGCCTATCAGGGCAATGACTACCACTGCATCACGATGGGATTTCCCCTGGAGTGCATCAACGGACGTCAGAAGCGTCACGATATCATGCAAGGACTATTGAAATTCTTATTAAAATAACTAAAATCATTTGTTACAATGACTAAAATCCAAACTAACTCATCTGGAACAAGAAGTATCGAGATCAGCGAGAAACATCTCGAGACCATCGAAAAATATCAGCTGTTCCGCGATCTGATTGACTCCAACGGATATGTTGATGAACAGGTTCTTGAAAAGCTAAAACTGAATGTGCGCTCTTTGCTGGAGTCAAATGGCGGAAGCGATAAAGACCTGCTGGACCTCTGTCTGGATGTCATCTATCATCCTAATATGAAAGCCTACGGTCTTCAACAGCTTGTCCTGCTCTTCATCAACTGGAAAGACAGGGGAAACGAAAACCTGGGTATGACGAAACGTTCCATTCAAGGGACGCCGTTTAATTAAAATATGCAACTGACGGATTTTCTTCCTACGACGAAGAAGGAAATGGAGCTGCGTGGCTGGACAGAGGTGGATATCATCCTCTTCTCTGCCGATGCCTATGTGGACCATCCATCGTTTGGAGCAGCAGTCATCGGACGCACCCTTGAAGCTGCAGGCTACCGGGTGGCGATTGTCCCGCAGCCCGACTGGCACGGTGATTTCCGTGACTTCAAGAAGCTGGGACGTCCCCGATTGTTCTTTGGCATTGCTCCGGGATGCATGGACTCTATGGTCAACAAATACACCGCTAACAGACGACTGCGCTCTGAGGATGCCTACAGTCCTGATGGGCGACATGACCTGCGTCCAGAATATCCTACCATCGTCTATTCGAAGATTCTCCGACAGCTTTATCCTGATGTGCCTATCATTCTGGGGGGCATCGAGGCTTCCTTACGCCGTTTGACACATTATGACTACTGGCAGGACCGACTGCGCCCATGTATTCTTTGTGACTGCGAGGCCGACATGATTACCTATGGCATGGGCGAAAAGCCCACCTTGGAACTGGCCCGACGATTGGCTGAAGGAGAGCCTGTAAAGAATATCCGTGATATTCCCCAAACCGTCTATCTGACGGACAAGATAGCACCTGAATCTGACGACATTGTGCTCTATTCTCACGAGGAATGTCTGCGCGACAAGCGCAAGCAGGCAGCCAACTTCCGTCATATTGAGGAGGAGGCGAACAAGATGCATGCACAACGGTTGCTGCAACAGGTTGGGCGACGTACCGTCGTGGTCAATCCTCCCTACCCGCCCATGACGACCGAAGAGCTTGACGCCTCGTTTGACTTGCCCTACACACGCGTACCTCATCTAAAGTATAAGGACAAGCGTATTCCCGCCTACGAGATGATCAAGAACAGCATCAACATCCACCGAGGCTGCTTTGGCGGCTGTGCTTTCTGTACTATCTCTGCCCATCAGGGAAAGTTTATCAGCTGCCGTTCCAAGGAGAGCATCCTTCGCGAGGTACGTCAGCTGGTCAAGATGCCCCATTTCAAGGGTTACCTCAGCGACTTGGGCGGCCCCTCTGCCAATATGTACGGGATGGAGGGACGCAACAAGAGCATCTGCGAACGTTGCAAGCGTCCCAGCTGCATCCATCCGCAGGTTTGTCCGAACCTCAACACCAGTCATGCCAAACTGTTGGAGATATACAGGGCCGTCGATGCCCTGCCCGAAGTCAAGAAGAGTTTCATCGGTAGTGGTGTACGCTATGACCTGCTGCTCTATCGTGGAAAAGACGAGGCTGCCAACCGCTCTGCGGAGGAATACACCCGCGAACTCATCTGCCGTCATGTCAGCGGTCGTTTGAAGGTAGCACCAGAACATACCAGTGACGCCGTGTTGCGACTCATGCGCAAACCATCCTTCTCACAGTTCGAACAGTTCAAGCGAATCTTCGACCGCATCAACCGAGAACACGGCCTGAACCAGCAGATCATCCCCTACTTCATCTCCTCCCACCCTGGATGTCACGAACAGGATATGGCCGAGCTTGCCGTGAAGACCAAACGCCTTGACTTCCAGTTGGAGCAGGTGCAGGACTTCACACCCACACCTATGACAACAGCCACGGAAATGTTTTATACGGGCTACGACCCATATACGCTGGAACCCGTCTTCAGCGCCAAGAGCCCCAAGGAGAAGTTGGCACAACGACAGTATTTCTTCTGGTACAAGCCTGAAGCCCGTCGTGACATTGAACAAAGCCTACGACGCATTGGTCGCATGGATCTCCTGTCAGAGCTGTGTCCCAGAAAGAAAAAACCCGCTGCGAAGAGATAACGCAGCGGATTTTTTTGATACCTTACTCGCCATGTAACTTCTTCTACTTTTCTGCAGAATTGTTATTTTTTTTGGGGGGGAAAATAGCCTTAATGTGAAATGCGAAAAATCTACGTAATAAGTATCGGCTGGCGTGTGACGGCCGATTCTCTCGTCGGATCAAGGGATGCCCCTTGATTTTTTCTCAATCCATTTTCAATTTCACACTTTGTTTCTGCAGCCAACTCACGACCATTGTAAATTTTAGAGACGATAGTCTCAAAGATAGACTATTTCCGGCAAACGACAAAATAAAAAGGGAAATATTTGCACAGGTCAGGAAATTGTTATACCTTCGCGCTTGATATGAGAGAAAGAAAGCATAAAATATTGTCTATTGTCGTGCTGTTGCTGACGCTTTGCATGACGGCAGAAGCGCAGATGGTGGAGCCTGTTCACACATCTGCGGAGATGAAAATACTGGACGGCATCGAGGCTGAACTGCTGTTCCATATGAAGATAGATGCCGGTTGGCACGTGTATTCACCCAAGGTGACTGGCGGCCCCATTGCCGCCTCATTCCATGCTGACAAGATGCAGGGTGCCAAGGTGATTGGCCCATTGAAGTTCCGAGGCAAGGAGATTACCAAGTATGACGAACAGTTCGGACAGGAGCTGCAGTTCTTCGAGAACAGCGTGACCTTCGTGCAGCACATCCGACTGATGGAACCCAAGTATGACATTGACTGCTACCTGGAGTACGGTGCCTGCAACGACGAGATGTGTATGCCTCCATCGGAGGTGCCGCTGAAAGTGAAGGGAGACCGACCTGAGGCCAAAAATAGAGAGGAGAGAGGAGAGAGGAGAGAGGAGAGCGTGTTGACGGTGGACACCACTGCAGCAGATACGACTGCCATAGACACGGCAAGCGTTGCTGTGCTGACAGATACGCCTCAAGGCACCAATACTGACGAGACATCGCACTCCCTGCTCTACACCTTCTTCGCAGGACTGCTGGGCGGTCTGCTGGCATTGCTCACGCCTTGTGTGTGGCCCATTATCCCCATGACGGTATCGTTCTTCCTGAAAAGGAACAAGGAGCGTTCGAAAGCCATTCGCGAGGCGCTGACCTACGGCCTGAGCATCATCGTCATCTACGTGGTGCTGGGCTTGCTGGTCACCCTGCTATTTGGTGCCAACGCGCTGAACGCCCTCTCCACCAATGCGTGGTTCAACATTTTCTTCGCCCTGTTGCTGGTGGTGTTTGCTGCATCGTTCTTCGGAGCCTTCGAGTTGACGTTGCCCTCATCGTGGGCCAACAAAGTGGATCAGAAGAGCGAAAAACTCTCAACTCTCAACTCTGAACTCTCAACTTTCCTTTCCATCTTCCTCATGGCCTTCACGCTGGTGCTGGTCAGTTTCTCCTGCACTGGTCCCATCATCGGTTTCCTGCTGGTAGCCGTAGGTTCACAGGGAGAGCTGTTAGGACCTACCATCGGCATGCTGGGCTTCGCCATAGGACTGGCCGTACCGTTCGCGCTGTTTGCCCTCTTCCCCAGCCTGCTGAAGTCGGTTCCCAAGAGCGGTGGCTGGATGAACGTGGTGAAGGTGACGCTGGGATTCATTGAGCTGGCCTTCGCCCTGAAGTTCCTCAGCGTAGCCGACCTTGCCTACGGCTGGCACTTGCTCGACCGTGAGGTGTTCCTCGCGCTCTGGATAGTCATCTTCACGCTATTGGGACTCTACCTGCTGGGTATGTTCCACTTCCCCCACGACGACGAGGGACGCCGTACTAACGTGCCACAGTTCTTTCTGGCACTCGCCTCGCTGGCCTTTGCGGTCTATATGATTCCTGGACTCTGGGGTGCTCCGCTGAGAGCCATCAGCGCCTTTGCGCCTCCCATGTCAACGCAGGACTTCAAGCTGCAGGAAGAGGCTGTCACCGCCCGTTTCAACGACTACGAGCAGGGCTTAGCGGCAGCCCGTCAGGAGGGCAAGCCCGTCATCATTGACTTCACAGGCTACGGTTGCGTGAACTGCCGCAAGATGGAGGGTGCCGTATGGAGCCAGCCGCAGGTGGCCGACGTGCTGAACAACGACTACGTGCTCATCTCACTCTATGTGGATGACAAGACAGCACTCGACAGTGTCATCACCGTCACAGAGAACGGACAGGAGCGTAAGCTGCGTACGGTGGGCGACAAATGGAGCTATCTGCAACGCTCGAAGTTCGGTGCCAACACCCAGCCCTACTACGTACTGCTCGACAACAACGGACAGCTACTGAACGGCTACCGTTCGTACGACGAGGACGTGCAGGCATACCTTGACTGGCTGAACGACGGATTGACAAAATTCAAGAAATAGGGATTTCCCCGCAGTATATAGGTAAAAACCCTTGGCGGAAACACAGAAAAGGCATATCTTTGCAGTGGAAATATTTTAAACTGAAAGAACAATGAAGAAACTATTTGCACTTATTTTCGCAGCAGCATTCACGCTGCCCATGTCTGCTCAGTATAGCCGCTATCTCGGCAGACCTGTAGGAACTACAAGGCATACCTACCAGAACCATCGAAACGCAACGTACTACGGACTGCGACTGGGAGCAGCGTTCTCGACCGTCAACTCCGACGACCGTCAACTCGATGGTGGTTCGACACAGACAGGTCTGAACGTCGGTGCTGTGGTGGGCTACCAGCTGTCACCCTCGTCTCCTGTTTGTCTGGAGACCGGACTATTCTATACGGAGAAGGGCGGCAAGGGCACTTACGAAAACAAGAAGTTCACCTACAACCTGAACTATCTGGAGGTGCCTCTGTTACTGAAGTATGAGATCCAGACCAACAGCCCCGTCAGCATTCAGCCCTTCATGGGTGGCTATGTAGCTGTCGGCGTGGGCGGAAAGATCAAGGACTACGGTGAGCGTCAGGCCTTCAGCTCGTTTGACGACAAGGCCTTCAAGCGTTTCGACGGCGGTCTGCGTCTGGGATTGGGCGTTCAATATGATGTCATCTATGCCGAAGCAGCCTATGAGTTCGGACTGGCTAACATCTGTGACGACACGTTCGACACTTCCCACAACCGCTGCTTCTATCTGAACTGCGGAGTGAACTTTTAACATTAAACATTAAACATTGAACAGAGAGAAGGCGCGTCAGAAACTACAACGGAGCCAGTCGTACGCCGCCATGCAGCGCATAGCTGACTGGATGGACCGTTTCTACGTCGATGCCATTGTGGGATTAGCTGTCCCCTATGGCATCGGCGACCTCATTATGGCGGTCTTTTCGCTGGTGTATATCTATTTCTCGCTGTTCATCCTGCATAGCATCCCCTTGACGCTGGCCATCATCAACAACACGCTACGCGACATAGCCATCGGACTCATTCCGTTCTTCATTGGTGACATACTCGACTTCTTCCACCAGTCGAACCGACAGAACATGCGGCTTATCGAAGGTTTCGTCAACGGAGACCGTTCCATCATTCACGAGGTGAACACCAAAGCCGTACAGAGCATCGTCATGATTATCGTGCTCATTATTATCATTGTGCTGCAGCTGCGCATCTACTATCTCGTGGCCAGCACCATCGTCAACATATTCAGTGGCATTGGAGATGCCCTGTATCAATTATTTATACTGTAATGAAAACATTTGATTTTAAGCCTCAATTGGCAAGCACTATTCGTAATTACAACCGTCAGACGTTCATGAAAGACCTGATGGCCGGTGTCATCGTGGGCATTGTGGCCCTGCCGTTGGCCATTGCCTTCGGTATCGCATCGGGCGTGTCGCCTGAGAAAGGTATTATCACAGCCATCGTAGCCGGACTCATCATCAGCGTCTTTGGCGGCTCAAAGGTACAGATTGGAGGTCCTACGGGAGCCTTTATCATTATTATCTATGGTATCATCCAGCAGTACGGCATGGAGGGACTGACCGTCGCCACGCTGATGGCAGGCTGTTTCCTCGTCCTGTTCGGACTGCTGCATCTGGGCACCATCATCAAGTACATTCCCTACCCCATTGTCGTGGGATTCACCAGCGGTATTGCCGTCACCATCTTTACCACGCAGGTAAAAGACCTGCTGGGACTGACGATGGAGAGCGTACCGTCAGACTTTATTGAGAAATGGATAGCCTACGCACAAAGCATTCAGACCATCGACTGGTGGAGTGCTGCTATCGGTATTGGCAGCGTGGCACTCATCTGTCTGTGGCCACTCATTCCAATGGGTAAGATACGCACGCTGAAAGCACTGCCGGGCTCACTCATCGCTATCATCGTGATGACTATTGTGGCCCTGCTGCTGAAGCAGTATGCCGGCGTCACCACCATTGAGACCATCGGCGACCGTTTCTCCATCAGTAACGTGCTGCCCGACGCTCAGGTGCCGCAGCTGACGTGGGAGACCGTCAAGGGACTGGTAGCACCCGCTCTTACCATTGCCATTCTCGGCGCCATTGAGTCACTGCTCTCGGCTACGGTAGCCGACGGTGTGACAGGCGACCATCATAACTCCAACACCGAACTGGTGGCACAGGGCTTGGCCAACCTCGCCTCGCCCATCTTTGGAGGCATCCCTGCAACAGGTGCCATTGCCCGCACGATGACCAACATCAACAACGGCGGACGCACCCCCATTGCCGGCATCATCCATGCTGCCGTGCTGCTGCTCATCTTCCTGTTCCTCATGCCGTTGGCACAGTATATTCCGATGGCTTGTCTGGCAGGTGTACTGGTCGTTGTCAGCTACGGCATGTGCGGATGGCGCTCGTTCAAGGCGCTGCTGCGCAATCCCAAGAGCGATGTCACCGTGCTCGTCATGACCTTCCTGCTCACCATCATCTTCGACCTCACAGTTGCCATCGAGGTGGGCCTCATAGCTGCCTGTCTGCTCTTCATGCGACGCATGGCAGAGACAACAGAGGTCAAGGCCATTCTCGACGAGATTGACCCCAACGAGGATGCTGACATACAGGCAGGAAACCTGGAACACCTCACCATTCCCAAGGGTGTGGAGGTCTATGAGATTAACGGTCCGTATTTCTTTGGAGCAGGTAATCGTTTCGAGGAAATCATGGCCGGCTTCGGTGAACGTCCCAAGGTTCGCATCATCCGAATGCGTAAGGTGCCGTTCGTGGATTCCACGGGTATCCATAACCTGACGAACCTCTGCCTGATGAGCCGCAAGGAAGGCATTGAGGTGGTACTCTCTGGCGTCAACCCCAAGGTGGAGGCCGTGCTCGCCAAAGCCAGCTTCAACCAACTGGTGGGTGAGAAGAACATCTGCAACCACATCAATCTGGCACTCGAACGTGCCCAGGAAATTCTCGATTCATGACCCGTAACGAGAAGAAATACGCTGCCCGCTACCTCGAGGCATGGAACCGCTACGGCAACAACCTGCCTAACGAGGAGTACGACCGGCTGAGTGAGCTGCGCCGTCAGCTCGGCATTCGTCTGGCTCGCGCTCAGGAAATCAACCGTGAGATTGTCATCGAGGCTGCCGGAGGCTCCATCGTACCCCTGCGCAAGACGCAGCTCATGAAAGGCGACGAGTCTCCCTTTGCACTCAGCGCACAGAACTCTCCGCTCAGCGCTCCCTACGATCAGATACTCGGCGAGTTGTCCCAGTATGAGGCCACGATTGACGAGATACTCAGCGAGGTGAGCGACGTGTCGGAAAAGATGCAGACCATCAAGAAGCAGCTCATCAGCGTGTCGGGCAGTCTCATCAAGGAGGGCATCCGCCTGATGCGTAAGAAGCACCACCACGGCAAGTCGAAGACAGGACTGGTGGTCAGCGCCTCTGGAGCCGCCCTCGGACTGGCAGCTTACGTGTTCCAGTCCTATCGTCAGCGCATCATCGAGAAGAAACGTTCGGAACAGCTGGACGAGCTGCTGAAGAAGAAACGTGAGATTGCCGACGTGCGTCTCGACATCATCCGACAGCTGCGCGACAGCTTTCAGGAAACTATCGTGCCACGCATGGCAAAGCTCTACGACAAGGAGTTCCACGAGGAAATAGACATCGATGACCCGCTGCGCCAACAGAAGGTGGATTCCTTCCGCCGCGACTTTGTGCTGACCGTCAAGACGCGTTATCTCAGCGCCATACTCGACTATGTGGTGGCCGAGATGCAAGCCTGGCAGGAGATGAAACAGGACTCAGGCAAGGAACGTCCTGACATCAACCGCATCATTGACGAGGAGCTGATGTCATGGCCCGCCCGTCTGGAGATGACACACGACGACGGAAGTGACTGGGACGACATGCTCAGCGACTTCATCAGTGAGCCGCGCAAGAGCTATCCCTACCCCATCTACCTGATGCTCAGCGACCCCTACATGCTACGCACCTACGTGGGACTGGACATCCAGACTGCCACTAACGTCAGCGAGCCGCTCATCCAGTTGGAATACAAGGAAGACGAGAAGATGGCTCGGACGGAAGCCAGCATACCTGTGCAGCATATCCTTGAGCAGAACCCCTACTATCAGGACTGCCTGCGTATGCTTGACGACTGCCACGTGCCTGCTCCCAAGGGCTTCGGATGGGTTGACGGACTCATCATGACCCTTTATATCGGCACACTGCTGTTGCTGGCCTGGCTCATCTGGCAGACTGGCGGCCTGCTCTTTACGGTGCTGGCTATCGTCTATTGCATCACCGTACCCTTCACCGTGCTGCCTGTCACGGAGAACCTGCCCTACATCAAGGAGGAGATACGCCACGAAGAGATGCTCGAGCGCATCAAGCGACGCGAACATACCATTGCTAAAAAATATAACAGTATAAATACGGGAACTTAAGACTATGGAAGAAAAGAAGAAAACTACCGACATCATTCAGCTCGACCCCATACCAGAGCTGACCACTGCCACCGAAGGACTGAACAACATCAGTTCGCTGGCTGACAACATCCTTACTACCGTCAGTTCGTGGAAGCAGATGGAGCGTGACATGCACCAGATGGACGTGCAGTTCAATGCCTATCTGGCAAAACTCGATGCCGACCTTGAGCAGTACAAGATCAGCGCTCCCATCGTCAGCAAACAGCTCGACCGTGTCAACGACCTTATGTCACGCATCCTCGACAAGGTGGTCGATATGGACGTCAAGACGGAGATTGACATGCAGAACAAGAACCGCATGATGGACTCCCTCGACTCCTACATCGACAAGATGGCGGAAATGATGGTTAAGCTATTATAAAGAAACGCCTTAGCGCACCGTCAGGTGGAAACAGCCCTGCTTCACCTCGTACTTGATGTAGCAACGGTTGTTTTGACGCATGTCGCGCAGCACCTCAGAAAGCACCCATTTCAAGGTATCGTTACGCACCTCACGCGTAAAGGGCTTGTAACGGTTGTAGCAGATATCAACGGTGGTACCGTAGAGATGGCAGGAGTTTTCCGTAGCATTGCCATTACGACGGCGCAGTCGGGCAACATCTTCTTCTGTACGTAACACACTGGTCACAATGATGTTGTGCATGGGTATGCCCTTGACATAGAGGCTGTCTTGGAAGGCCCGTCCAATGTCCTGTAACAGGATGCTGGCACGGGGCACCAGATAAGGAATGGACGCACCCAGCGGGTCAACATGGTAATAGGGATTGACACCCACATAGACCAGCTCCTTCATACGACTTTCAGCATCCTGACGATTCTTGACAGGTGTCACACCCCATTGGGCGGCTGCTGTCAACTGGGTATCATTGCTGTCAGGGAACTCCACATGGTAATTGCTGACGCCGAGGATACGGTGGGAAGCCCCCCCTACGGCCCCCGAGGGGGCTTCTATAGTCTGCTGGTGGACAATTGTGTCCCCCTCGGGGGACGAAGGGGGGGCGACCCAACTTTGGCCTCCCTCAAAGGCCAGACGTACCAGAGCGAGCAGCGCAACGATGATGGCAAAACCTAATATATATCTATTTTTCGTTATCTTCATAAAAAATATTTCGTTTCGGGGCACAAAGATACAAATATTATTTGTAATTTTGCAAGCAAATTTAAATTTTATATCAATTGATAGAGAAACATATTGTATTAGAGGACATCGACTGCGTGGTGTTCTACGGTGCCAATAACGTGCATTTGCAGATGCTCAAGGCCTTTTATCCGAAACTCAGGATAGTGGCCCGCGACAATGTGCTACGTGTTCTGGGCGACGACGAACAGATGGCTGCTTTTGAGGAAAGCGTGGAGAAATTGCGCGAGCATGTGCTGAAGTTTAATTCGCTGAAGGAAGAGGACCTCATCGACATTGTAAGAGGCAGGCGTATCCGTGACGACGTGCCAAAGGACGTGCTGGTCTATTCCATGTCTGGCCGCCCCATCAAGGCTCGCTCCGAGAACCAGCAACGACTGATTGACGCCTACAACGAGAACGATATGGTGTTTGCCGTAGGACCTGCGGGAACGGGAAAGACCTACCTCTCGATAGCACTGGCAGTAAAGGCGCTGAAGGAGAAACAGGCCAAGAAAATCATCCTCTCGCGTCCTGCTGTGGAAGCCGGCGAGAAACTGGGATTCCTGCCGGGCGACATGAAGGACAAGATTGACCCCTACCTGCAGCCACTCTATGACGCACTGGAAGACATGCTGCCACAGGTGAAGCTACAGGACCTGATGCAGCAGCACGTCATACAGATTGCTCCGCTGGCGTTTATGCGAGGCCGTACGCTGAGCGACGCAGTGGTCATCCTGGACGAGGCGCAGAACACCACGCCACAACAGATCCGCATGTTCCTTACCCGCATGGGATGGAACACAAAGATGATTATCACAGGCGACACGTCGCAGATTGACCTGCCCCGCCCGCAGCAGAGCGGACTGGTGGAAGCCCTGCGTATATTAAATAATGTGGAGGGCATCGGCATCGTCGAACTGACGAAGAAGGACATTGTCCGCCACAAACTCGTGACAAGAATAGTAAAAGCATACGAACAATATGAAAGCATTAACAAAGACTGATTTCAACTTCAAGGGACAAAAGAGCGTGTATCATGGAAAGGTACGCGATGTGTACAACATTAACGACGACCTGATGGTGATGGTGGCTACGGACCGCATCTCCGCCTTCGACGTCATCCTGCCGAAGGGCATCCCCTACAAGGGACAGGTGCTCAACCAGATTGCCGCAAAGTTCCTCGATGCCACCAGCGACATCTGTCCGAACTGGAAACTGGCAACGCCAGACCCCATGGTAACCGTAGGACTGAAGTGCGAGGGTTTCCGTGTGGAGATGATTATCCGTGGTATCCTGACCGGTTCTGCATGGCGCGACTACAAGAACGGCGTACGCGAGATTTGTGGCGTACAACTGCCTGAGGGCATGAAGGAGAACGAGCGTTTCCCCGAGCCCATCATCACGCCGACAACAAAAGCCGACGAGGGTCACGACCTGAACATCTCGAAGGAAGAAATCATCGCACAGGGTATCGTCAGCGCTGAGGACTATGCTGTGATGGAGGACTACACACGCCGTCTGTTTGCACGTGGTCAGGAGATTGCCAAGAAGCAGGGTCTGATTCTCGTGGATACGAAGTACGAGTTCGGCAAGCGCGACGGTAAGGTATATCTCATCGACGAGATTCACACCCCCGACTCTTCACGTTATTTCTATGCCGACGGCTACGAGGAGAAGTTTGCCAAGGGTGAGCCCCAGAAGCAGCTCTCGAAGGAGTTTGTGCGCCAGTGGCTCATTGAGCACAACTTCATGAACGAGCCCGGTCAGGTGATGCCTGAGATTACGGACGAATATGCTGAGAGCGTCAGCGACCGCTATATTGAGCTCTACGAGCACATCACAGGCGAGACGTTTCAGAAGGCAGGCAATGCTGACGACATTGCCGCACGCATTGAGAAGAATGTCAGCGAGTGGCTGGCAAACAGATAAGAACAATGTACGAACAGGAAGCCATCAAGCCTTACAACGAAGGCGAGAAAGGCCAGCAGGTGGAGCAGATGTTTGACAACATCGCACCGACCTATGACCAGCTGAACCACCGACTGTCGTGGAACATCGACAAAGGCTGGCGACGCAAGGCCATCAGCCAGTTGGCACCCTACAAGCCGCAGCTGATGCTCGACATTGCGACGGGAACAGCCGACTTCGCCATTCTTGCGGCACAGATGCTACGTCCCCAGCGACTGCTGGGTACCGACATCAGCGAGGGCATGATGGACATCGGACGACAGAAGGTGAAGGCACAGGGGCTGGACGGCATCATCTCGTTTGCACGCGAGGACTGCATGGCGCTGTCGTGCGAGACCGACTCGTTCGATGCTGTGACGGCGGCCTTCGGCATCCGCAACTTCCCCGACCTGGACAAGGGACTCGCGGAGATGTGCCGCGTGCTGAAGCCGGGCGGGCACCTGAGCGTGGTGGAACTGACGACCCCTGTCTCCTTCCCCATGAAGCAGCTGTTCCGCATCTACTCGCACACCATCCTTCCCGTCTATGGGCGCCTGATATCCAAGGACACCAGCGCCTACAGCTATCTGACACGCACCATCGAGGCTTTTCCGCAGGGAGAGCAAATGGTGGGAATTCTCAAGAAGGCAGGTTTTCGTGAGGCACGTTTCCAGCGGCTCACCTTCGGCATCTGCACCATGTATCTAGCAACAAAATAAACACAAACAGTTATGGACAAGTACGGACTAATAGGCTACCCCTTGGGACACTCGTTCTCCATCAGCTACTTCAACCAGAAGTTCAAGGATGAGAACATTGACGCCGTGTATGAAAACTTCGAGATTCCCAGCATCGACCTGCTGGCGGAAGTACTCGATTCCAACCCCAACCTAAAGGGACTCAACGTAACCATTCCCTTCAAGCAGAAGGTCATCCCGTTTCTTGACAATATCAGCCCCGAGGCAAGGGCCATCGGAGCAGTCAATGTCATCAAGGTGACACACGAGGGAAAGAAAACCCGACTGAAGGGTTTCAACTCTGACGTCATCGGCTTTACCCAGAGCATAGAGCCCATGTTGGAGCCGCGCTACCACAAGAAGGCGCTTATACTCGGCACGGGCGGTGCATCGAAAGCCATCGACTACGGACTGAAGTCGCTGGGACTGGAGACCGTCTTCGTCAGCCGCTTCGAACGTCCTGAGACCATTCAGTACGACAAGATTACGCCCGCTGTGGTGCAGGAGTACAACGTCATCGTGAACTGCACGCCGCTGGGTATGTTCCCCCATACGGAGGAGTGTCCGCAACTGCCCTACGAGGCGATGGACAGCCATACTATCCTCTACGACCTCATCTACAACCCTGACGAGACCATGTTCATGAAACGCGGTGCCGAACATGGAGCCAACGTGAAGAACGGGCTAGAAATGCTGCTGCTGCAGGCTTTCGCCTCATGGGAATTCTGGCACGAGAAATAAAAGGAATATGAACGACAACAGATATATGCAACGCGGTGTCAGTGCCGCCAAGGAAGATGTGCACAACGCCATCAAGAACATTGACAAGGGTATCTTCCCGCAGGCTTTCTGCAAGATTATCCCCGACATACTGGGCGGTGACCCCGAGT